>JAADIO010000032.1 GCA_013151235.1 Deltaproteobacteria bacterium
TGGCCAGGGCCAACAGCTGATAACCACGGAGTAAAAAGAGAACCAGAATCGCATTCTTGAGCAGAAGAGTGGAAATGGAAATCATGTTGAGCTTGAGAAATTCCTGCAATCCTCTTAAGGTTCCCAAGAATACCGAGCAAAGAAAACCGAAAGAAAGGTCAATTCCTACAATCATGAACACAATGTATAAGTAGGATTGCTTGAGCGCTGCGATCCCGAACAGGTCCCTGAAAAAATAAGCGAATACTGATGCAACCAACAGGACCAGGATGCTGACTGCGGAGAAGAAAACGAACGATGTGTTATAAATTTCCCTTGCCTTACGGGTTTCGTTGTTTGCAACGTACATGGATATGAAGCGGACAATGGCACTGTTGACTCCAAAGTCAAGCACCGTGAAGTATCCTGTGAGTGAAACGATCAATACCCAAATGCCGTAATTTTCATTCCCCAATCGATGAACAAGAATGGGGCTAACAAAGAAAGAGACGACAATAAGGGTAATGAAGTTTGCCCAGTTGGAGAATATGTTGGTAATGATCTTTTTCTTGTTCATGGTCCGGCTACGAATGTGGTGGGGGAAGGTTCAAACACAAAGACTCTTTTCGTTTTCCACGGTATGTAAGAGCATTTTCAAGGAAAGCCGATCCATCGCGGAATGTTTTCCATAGGCGATCAGCTCACGCATGGATATTACTGCAAGTGTTATTTCCAACAAAATTCTGAATGAACCACGGTCTATTTTGGTCATCGCGACATAACGGTCAAAAAGGTCAGCCAATGTTTCCGCATACACTCCACGCGAAAAAAAGGTTTGAACAAATGCGGTCGGTATATCCATGCTGCTATCTTTGTGGAGATGCAGGCAGTATCCAAGGTTGACCAGAAACCAAATGATGTCCATGGGGCTTGTCGATTGCGCTGCAGCGAACTCCCAGTCTATGATACCATTAATGCGGTTTTCCCTTTCGTCAACCAGAATGTTGGCTGGCCAGTAATCACCATGCAGGAAAAAACGTATGGGGTTTCTTCGGGATTGTTGCAAATAGTCTTGCAGTTCATTTATTTTCTTTTTACTGATTCCGGAATGAATGAATTCCCTTTCGAACCGGAACAGGATATCAGCGGATGAAGGGTTGCCCATTGTATTCTTTGAATCGAGATGTGTTTTGGATGTATTGATTGCGGCAAGTAACTCTACGGATTGATTGAGTAAGCGTTCATTTTTCGGGGACATGCCTCTTTTCTTGATTAAACGGAATAAGTTCGTTCCGGGGAAGGCGCCCTGGAGGAAAAATACTTGTTGTCCGACCTCCCCGATGTAATAGGGAGTCGGAATATAGGTAGAGAGTGATTTGATGCTTGAACGGGATTTAAGTGCGGCGAATTCATTCTCCAATTTGAAACCATACTTGGAAGAGCGACATATCTTCATGACATATTCCGGATATCGGTTCCGGCCGGTAAAGATCAATATTACATCGTTTCCGTAGTCAGCAGTACAGGATGTGATGGGGGCGATATCCAGTGTGGTGGGCAACGTGGTCCCGGTATAGTTTTCCCAGTTTTTTTTGAGATGGTTTTTTAGCAAGGTGGCTTGTTTCTGTGTATTATGGTTGAGCCGTGATTACGAAATATTCATAAAGTTTACCGGATAATCGTGTGTGAATCATAACGTTCTTTATGATTTGTTTGAATTTTCCTGCAAAGGAAAAGTCTGTTTTCAGTCCAAGAATGTACTGCTCAATGGTTTCGTGATAATCTGTAGTTAACGGGGCGAGAGAGTAAAAATAATCGGGGTCCGCTCCATATAACTCGATATCGGAAAATGAAAGTATTTCGAGTGTTTTTATTAGATAGGTTGCATCTTTTCTTGTCTGGGTAACAAGAAAAAGTGCTCCAAATGTTTCCGGTTGTATGTTTTTTATGATATCTGGGACCGCTTCCTGGAAAGAAGCCTTATGATCAATATTGAAGCCCAGGATCTTGCTTGAGGAAGGAGCCTTCTCTTCGGCGGGGTCAACTTCGGGGTTGATTATAGAATAGTGATGAACACTATTTTCTTTGAAGCTGTAGATTTCTGCCCGGTGCCATGAAACGCCAAAGAAAAGTACTTTGATATGATTGAGAATATCGCGCATGTAGGTTAATTTCGTTTCCCTTTCAGGCCGGAAACATTCATCTTGTGCGTGCATGTTCCATACGCTTAGTAGTTGATAGTGCTTCTTGCGGTGTATCTTGAATCTCTTTTCTTATGATAGCGGAAACGATAATTTGTATCGGCAGAAAAACGGCCGTAATTGCGTTTATGAAGAAAATACAGACACAAAAACCAGCAATCCCTGCTTCTATTGCTCCTAAAAATGAAAACAGTTCTTTATTTTTTTCTGTAACCGGGATGATTTTTCTGAGTGTCCTGTTTTTGAGAAACGTACCGAAAACAAGCAGAAAGTAGGGAACAGCCGCAAATAGTCCGGCATCGGAAAGAATTTCAATATAGGTATTATGAGTAACCTTGGGATTATAATTCCTGAAGACCCATGCCTTGAAATCAGGTTCCAGATAGTCGAAGTTGTTTTCATATTCCATTTTTGCCAATGGGTAGGAAAGAAACCCGGTACCGAATAAAGGGTGGTCCCGGAATACCATCAGACCAGCCTTCCAGAGGATTATACGGGACTTTGCGGACCATCCCAGGGTTTCTTCGTTTTCCATTGATGAGACCCTTCGCACGTAACTCTGGCTTATGAATGGTAAAACGATGACCGTGATCAGAAGGGCGGCTATCAGGGCTTTGGTTCTGTTATTTATTCTAAGAATCATCACGGCGACAACCGTGGCAAATCCCAGAAGTCCTCCCCGCGACTGAGTAAATATGACCAACAAGATCATAATAGTTGAAGCCGTGAAACCAATAAACTTTGTCTTGTTATTGTCCCCGTCGAAGAGCTTTTGAAAGGCCAGTGGAGAAGTTAGGACAAAAAGTGCCGCTACACCATTCGTATCTGAAGAAGCATGTCCACCCAGACCTTCCAGACGAGCATTTCCTAAAAAGTGTTGCTGTATCCCCCAGATTCCGAGCAGCACAAAACTGAAGAGTATGAAGTTCTCAAGTGTTCTGATTTCCTGAAAGTTATTAACAAGAACAACAAGCAATACAGCATAAAGATAGGTTTTGACGATTTCGTTTGCATAATAATAGGATCTTGAAATTTCATAGTGAGACAGAAAGATAGAGAGAATCAATGCGCCATAAAGCCATAGGATTAGCAAGGGCTGTGGTTCCAGAAATGACTTGAAGGTAAACCGACCGGAATTCAGGATAGTGGCGATCCATGTGCAAGCAAAGAGAACCACAAAAGTTTTTGCACCAGTGTTCCCACCCCAAAAAAACATCTCCGGGCGGATGATGTTGAAAAAGGTATACAGGATCAGTCCCCATAGGGGTCTTCTCCAGATGAAGGGAAGAGAAAGAAAGATGAATGCCCAATAAACGGATGCTCTCAAAATACGCTCGTATATAAGTTGTTGAAAACTTCAGCTCTCAGGTTTTTTGCCAAGGTTCCTGAAGCTGCTGTTTCCCTATTATTGCCTGACAATAAACGGTCCCATCGCGAGATAAGGAAGGTCCCCCTGATTAAAAGCCTTGATGGCATCTTGGGGAGTGCAGACAATGGGTTCTTCATGCATATTGAAACTTGTGTTGATAATCGAAGGAATCCCGGTTATGGACGCATATTCTTTGATGATGTTATAGAAACTTTCATTTGTCTGCGGGCTTACAAGCTGTGGCCGTGCGGTTTTGTCAACATGCACGGCCGCCGGACACTTTCCCACCATAAAATCTGTACAATCAAATGTGATCGTCATAAACTGAGCCGTATATTCTGCCCCATGAATATTCTTGTAGCACTTGTTCCTTTCTTCATATAATGTTGCCGGTGCGAAGGGCATGAATTCCGTTCGTTTTAATTGCTGGTTGAGCCAGAGATTGACCGAGGGATCGGTTGCGTGGTAGAGGATGGACCTGTTGCCGAGGGCCCTGGGGCCGTATTCCATCCTGCCGTTGAATCGTGCTACGATGTTGCCGTCCGCAAGAAGTTCCGCAATCCGTCTTTCAATATTTTGAGGTCTTTCCGGTTTAAGCCCGGCCTGATGTATGGCGGAAAGCATTTCTTCCTCAGGATATTCCGGTCCCCAATAGACATCATCAATACGTTCGGTCTGAAGAGAGCTCGTCTCCTGGGTATAAAGTGCCATGGCTGCACCCACGCAACATCCACCATCCCCCATGTTCGGGTGGATGAAGATATTTTCCACCCCGTCGATCTCGAAAATACGCTGGTTTGCCTTAACGTTTGCGACGACACCGCCGGATAGTGCGACATTCTTTATCCCGGTTTGTTTTACATAATACGCGATATATTCGCATGCGATGTCCTCCAGAACCTTCTGATAGGCTGCTGCAACTGCCGGTTTTGAAAAACGGGATGCCAGATAGCGTGAGAAAACGAAATTATGCGGCAGATGATAATAAATATCGCCGTCGGATGTTTCGAAGAAAGAGCGTACCGTATCATAGAGGATGTCGGCTTTTTCGTATGCGGCTAATCCGACGATTTTGCCTTCGTGCCGGCCGGGCTTGAAACCAAGCGATGATGTTACCTTTTCATAAAATTCTCCAAGACTGACAGGATGCTTCAGGGCATGTATCCGTTCTATCCCGCCATTGCGGCCGATGGAGACACTTCCGGCAAGCCCGCTTCCATAACCGTCGAGTGTAATAAGCAGTGCCTCGTCAAAGCCTGAGGTAAAGTAGGTATTTGCGGCATGACAAAGGTGATGGTCGAAACGTTGCAGTTTATGGTCAATGCCGAATTTCTGCAATCCCTTGATCAGCTCTTCCTGCCAATGTCTGTGGTCCCGGCTTGCTCCTTCCACCCATTGTTTTCTTTTACGTCTTCCCATTATGGTGCCTATCCATGAATAGGTACTCAGCATTCTATATGCGATGTTCATATATCCCGGCTTCTTCATGTACAATTTTTTTTCCGTAAGAGCCGGTATGTTGTATTTTTTTTCCGGTTGTTCCGGCAAGTTCCGCATGTGATGGAAAAGGTTTTGAGGAGGATATACTTTTTCTTTGTCGGCATGCCAACGTGCTGAGCTTCTCATCAGCTCCGATTCCCTTTGCCAGTCATAAAATGAGTATGCGACGTGATCGACCGATTGAGCGGTAAGCCCGTATCGCTGGAAAAGCTCTTGCAAAGCCAGATAGGGGAACCCGGCATGTATCTTGATCCGGCTCAGTCTTTCTTCAGCAATTGCAGCGATCACTTTCCCGTCTTCCAGCAGGCAAACGGTAGCGTCTTTGTCTAAGGGGGATATACCGATAATTTTCATGAAAGATTTTCCTCCAGCATCTTTGTATATGCCTCTCTTATGGTAAGGAAATCCGCGTGATAGGTTTTCTGAATGTAAGTTACAACATTTTCAATGGTTCTGAAAAAGTTCTGTTTATCCTGCGGCGTGGTTACGTAGGCCGTACTGCCCGGTCGTAGATCCGAGCTGTGAAAAAAAAGGTTAATAACGCTGTTGCCGTTATGGATGTTCATGTCAATACAGCGACAAATATCTTCGGTAGTGTAACCTTCCGGGGTAATGGCTACTTTTCGCAATAATTTCAGGCGCCACAAGATTCCGATCACATGCAGCCTGGCAACCTTGGGGGTGGAGAGAATGCGATACAACTTATTTGAGAACTGAAACCAGGGGAGAGTAAATCCTGCTGTGGCCGGTATCTCCAATAGCGAACGCTGCTTTCCTTGTGCAAGGCAGTTCTCGAAATCGGGATAATAAGGATAAAGAAGGGCGTTGTCGTACGAAAAATCCTTTTCGCTATAAAAAGGTCTGATGCTGGAGTCGACTTGATAGCCATAATGCGCTAATAAACGCATGATTTTCCCGTCCATACCCCATCTTCCTGAACGGAAAGAAAAAGGATGTATGCCGAAGCGTTCCTTGATAATATCGGTAAGCTTTTTCAATTTCCTTTCTACCAGGAGGATGGGCAGATTGATTATAAATGAGTTATGATCGTTGATTTCTTCCGTGACAGGAGGGTTGCACCATGGATGCAGATGAGCACCGATGTCGCACTCCTTTTTTTTGAAATAGCTCTTTAAAGTCGCGCAGTTTTCTTCTTTTTCCACGACGGCATGGTCAACAAAGTAGGTTGGAATAATGGAAAGAGACCGGCAAAGATCCTGGAATTCATGAATGTACGAGATATTCTCCGTCGAGTACGGTGGAACAGGGAGCGGCCCGGACCAATCCCATTCCTCTTCCGTGTCTATGGTGATTAAAAAGATAACTCGTTTTTTCATTCCTGAATTGCTTCGACGTAATTTCTAAGAGTTGGAAATCTTTATCCGTGAAAGAAGTACCTGTGATCCTACCACGAAAGAAACGATTTTCGATACTCAAAGAAGCCTGACATGCTCAATCGATAAAAGCTTTTACGTGCTGATATGTCATTGCCCACACCGACGCGAGGGATAGAAAGTGGATGGTCCTTGCCCGGATTGTACAGTCCGTAATCCGTGGCAAACGCGCATTTGTAGCCGTAATGAGCCAGTAATTTCCTATGTTCTGGTGAGTAATCCTTTCCAAACTGGCCATTCGGGTAACAGAACGCCCTGATCTCATGCCCTAACTTTTTTTCAAGCCTTATTTTCGACCCGGCCAATTCTCCTTCAAGCAGTTCCTCCGGTGTGTTTGTGAGAATTCTGTGGGTAGCGGTATGGGAGCCGAATTCAATCAGTCCTTCTTTGTCCATCTTGAATACTTCAGGCCAGGTCAACATCCCGAAATCATCTATGTAAGTGGATCGGTCGAAGCCAACCTGGGAGACAACCTGCTGCAAAAGAGCGGATCTTTCATTGCCGTGCTTTCTCTTCAGGTATTCCACCTCCATGTGGTAAGCTTCATAATATTGTTTTTTCGAGAAAAGAAAGTTTGCCTGTGGGTTGGTAAGCCGGAGGTTTGCTTGCTGTTTTCCGGCTTCGAGAATGGTCAGCAATAGTTCGTCAACCCAGAAAAACCGGTCCGAGTTTATGTAATCAACAGTAA
Source organism: Deltaproteobacteria bacterium (assembly GCA_013151235.1). Classification (NCBI taxonomy): domain Bacteria; kingdom Pseudomonadati; phylum Myxococcota; class Myxococcia; species Deltaproteobacteria bacterium. The sequence continues at coordinate 7,132 of JAADIO010000032.1, forward strand.
GGAAAATAACGGTTGGAATCCTGTATCTTTTCAGGATCGGGTAGGCGACAGTCATGTTATTCCTGAAACCGTCATCCAGGGTGATTAAAACGGAATGATCAGGGAGGGGGTTGTCTGTTGCCGCCGCCGACAAGACTTCATTTAATGAAACGGGGTTATAGTATTTCGCGAGCCAGGAGATCTGTTGCTCGAAGATGCGCGCAGGTAACAATGTCCATGCAGAAGGAGGATTTTTGCTTTGTGTAACTCCATGATACGTCACTACCAGAAGGCGTTTCCGGTATCTGTGCCGCAGAAATCGGCTGACGCCTGCAAAAAGCAGGATGTTACAGAAGGCAATCTTTGTGAACTCCTTAAATGTCATTTGTTTTTTATACGGGCTTTCAGCCAGTTCCACTCTCTTTTTAGATTTGTCTTTGCACAACATCCGGCAACATCAGACAGGATTCTACGAAAAAGTCCGGGCATTGTGTAACGGAATGGCGATGAACTGTATTGTCCGCTGCCGGGGCTTTTCCTTTCGTGAACGGGATGGACGGATTCGCCGGGGTCCGGGATCCATCCGTTCTGCAGGGCCAGGACCATGGGGCGTGTCAGGAATCGTGTTTCACGGCTCTGTAATTCTTTGAAACTTTCCGTCAGGAAGAACCGGCAACGTTCAATGAATCGCTTGCGATTCTCGGATGGGGCGTATCGAGCTGCAAGATAAAAGACGACGCTTTTCCGAAGGTCCTGGGCGGCCCACGTTTCGTTAGGGTATTCAAGGACTCCGGGCCTTGTCAAAGTCGGGTATTCATTCTCTGCCATCCAGCCTGCATAGTGCAGCAGGGTGTCTTTTGCATAAACGTAATCATTGTCGAACTCGTTTAATTCACTCTTTTTCTCAAGATACTTCCCGGTTGCAACCAGAAAAACCGTATAGGACCACCAGCGTTCGACATTATTCAAGTCGCGGGAGGCGATGTTGTCATTCGGGTGCACCGTGCCCTGGATCAGGCGGGTTGCGATATCGAGATATTTCCTGTCCGACGAAAGCTCAAAGGCATCTAGAGCCGCGGAAAGGCAATTTCCGGTGCCTCGGTCAAGAGGAAAACACGGCCATATTCCCGCTTCTCGTTTCCCGCGCCACCAGGAATGCAGATATTTCTTTGCTCTCAGAAAAGATGCGAGAATGGTTTGCGGCCCTTTCAAGGAGAGGTAACACCAGTCGGCGAGCCTGAGTACCTCCTCCCGGAAACGAGGATTCCCGGTCAGAAGATGATGAACCATAAGTCCTGTTGTATAACAGTGTTGCGCGGCAGGCCCGCCTCCAACGAATGCGGGGTTTTTGTGTTTCAAGTGTTCCCTGGATGAACTTCGATGAGTACTGAGTCCGGCATCCAGGTAATGGTCGGTGTGCCAGAAAAGGCCGTGACAGTATTCCTCACGGTCTTCATCCGTATGGTTGATATCAATGTCAATGACATGACGGGCCAGATCCGAGGCCAGCCCCGCCCATCGGAAGTCGCCGGTGCGGAAATACTCGCGATAAAAAGAGGCGACGGCATCGTATTGGTTATTGTAATGTGAGACAAAAGGCCTCTTCCCCCTGTGGTAGACCGCCTCGTGGTCGGCGTACAGTTCCCCGAAATTACGCCATCCGTATTCGTCGACCATTTCCCGCTTGGCCATAAAATTGTTCGGTCCTTCAAGAGCTGCGGCCGTAAATTCCAGGTATTGGGGGTCGGCTGGCTCGCCGCCGGTAATGTCGTTGGACAGCCCGGACTGCCCGATCGTTTCCTGTGAAAATGTTATCTCCGGTGGCCCAAGTCCCCAACCCGCCTGATCCAGAGTAGTTGCAAAATCAAGATGAAGAAGATGTGTTTTTTGCTCCCCCCCCTGTAATTCATGCAAGTCTGGAAACTTTTCCGGGAAGAATGATATATTTATCATATCGTCATGGAATCCCATTGCTTTGGGGAATTCCTGCCAGAATTGCGAAAGGACGACAGAAAGTCCGTTGGTGCTTGGTCCCGCCCAGAGAATCGGCCCGGCCCTCTTCCCGGTCATTATGACATGATCATCCTGCAATACCTGATATCCTCGTATCGTCATAGGGACATTGCCGTTTCGGTTCCTATGATTGGGGCTGCACCAGTTTTCACCGCCGCTCGACTCCTGGTAAATGATTAGTGGCCCGCCTTTCTCGAAAGTCCGCCATGGTTCCCCGATAGAGGTTTTGTAATAATAATCGGCGCCGAAGTCTTTATTCAGGGACAGAGACACAACGAGTTCCTTGAACAAGAATGAAGAAGGATCACCAAGATCCCAGATTCCGTCCGGATGTTTTGCCGCTCGGGAATTGTGGAGTGTAAACTCGATGCATGTTTTTGCAGTCCCTGTATAAAAATGCAGTCTTGCCTGGAATAAGAGTTTTTTGTCCCGGCCGAAATGGCCCTTGATATTGAGCGTTAAGCGGACCGGACCACGGGCTTCAATGGCTGTTTTTTCAATGACGGCAGGCAACTTCAGGTTATCCTGATCTTTTAGCCAGAGGTCACTGCCGGTATCACCGAGGATATCCTGTCCCTCTACCCGTACCCTCCGGAAAGGGAGCAGCCTGGAAGAATCCAGGACAAAAAAAGCGGCGCCGGTATCGATCTCGATCATATTGCCGGCTGAATTGCAGTATATTACCTCCTGCGCATGTTTCAAGGTCTTCACGGGTTCAAGACGCAGATGGACCTGTTCCTCGGGTGCCATGTCGACGAGGAAATCACAGCGCAGCCATTTAACGCTTCTGTCCGGCCAGTGGGCCAATGGTGTTGTCTGAACCGGGATTGACCGGCCCTTCCCGTTGAGAACAAAATCGCTGTCCTGCTTCACGATGCCTTGCGGGCAGGGAATGCCGATCGTGGCCGGGTATCTTGTTCGTTGGAGATGGGATGGATTTGTGATTTTTATTTGCATCTATCGACGATGGGAAAAATATTTTTCCTGCCGGACTTTTTTAAGCTTTCGGCAGGAGTGAATCAGAAGCTGGGCCATTCGCCCCTGCCCGCAAAATAGAGGTAGATCGCTTCCAACTGTTGCACCCTTTTACGGAAATTGAACCTGTTCTGGATACGTTGCCGGGCCATCCGCCCCATCCGGGATCGGAGTTGCGGCCGTTGCAGGAGTTCTGTGACCGCATCGGCAAGAGAGGCGGTATCCCCCGCCGGGCACAGGAGTCCGGTTTCATGTCCCAGAACAACTTCCGGTATGCCGCCGACGTCCGTCGAGACGACGGGAACCTCCAAGGCCATGGCTTCAAGTATCGTGTTCGGCAGTCCTTCCGTCCGCGAAGTCATCAGGAAAAGATCGAAGGATGCATAAATATCGGAAAGGTCGGTCCGGTGACCGGTAAAATGAACGACATGACCCAGGCCCATTCCGGCAGCATCTGATTTGGCCTTTTCCAGTTCATTGCCGAGACCGTCGCCGACCACAACGAATTTTACATTAGGCATCCGCGCCGTCACTTGTCGTACCACCTCAAAAAAGGTCGGCAAATCCTTGTCGTAGGTGATCCTTGCCACGGTCCCCACCAGGAGATCACCCTTTGCCAAGTTGAGTTCTTTTCTCAGTACGGGTTCCGCCAGGGAGCGCGACCAGGAAGCAATGTCGATTCCATTGTACAGCACCTGGACATCGTTCTCCTTCAGACCGCCGCGGATCAAGCGCTGCCGTGTATCTTCCGATATTGTGAGAATCGGGAGCGCATGACGCTTCATCAGCCACAGAATGAATCTCTTGCGAAACAGGAACCTCAGGTACGCCACGGTCTTTGCAAATGATTCCCTGTCGTACTCGGCATGAGAGTGGCAGGTGTGCATGATACGCAGTCCGGGCACGAGATATTTCAGGAGGGCTCCGTAGAGGAGTGTTTTGTCATCGTGTGTATGGACTAACGTAATCCTTCTCTGCCGGACGACCCGTCTCAAAGAACCGATGCATTTCCGATCCAGAAGATTTCTGTCGACAAAATCCACGTAATCAATCCCGAGTTGCCGTGCCATGTCGGCAATCCGGAATTCCCGGTCCTCCGGTTGACGGATGTATGTAACCAGTACCTCAACTTTTGAGCTGTTGTGCATGGCTGCGGAGTGCAGAATGGTTTTGTCCGGCCCTCCACCTCCTTTGTAGGTCCCGCGTACATCCATGATCCGGATCGATTCCACCGGTAGATACCCTTTCAGGTTTGTTTTCGGATCACGCAGGGGTTTCCAAAGACAACCGAGTTTTCCGGGACATCTTGATTGACCATGGCATTGGCACCGATCCGGCAGTTATCACCGATCGAAATTTCTCCGATGATCTTGGCGCCGGCGCCGAACAATACATTATTCCCGATCCTGGCTGCGTTTCCGCTTCCACCCCTGTCTCCGATGGTGACATGATGGTAGATCGTACAATTCTCTCCGATGACGACCGACGGATGCAGGATGATCCCTCCAAAATGATGAATGCGAAGCCCTGGGCCGATGGTGCATTCCGCCGGGATGGAGATCCCCGTGGTGATTTCCGTCAACCGTTCAACCAGGAAACGAAATGGCTGGGCGGGTACGTGATGCCTGTGAAACCAGTTGAAGAAACGATACACGATGATTGCCTGGAATCCCTGGGACAAGAGTCCCCGGATCATCGGTCGCAGGGTGGATTGCCCGGAACCCAATCTTTTGAGATCGTGTTTTATGTTTCGGAACATGACGGAATCACTGAGGTTTGAAGCACTCCAGCCATAAAGAAAAGATGAACAGGCTCCAGAGTACGGTTCCGTGGTCTTCTTTTCCCGACAGGTGCCTGTCCCATAGAGTACGAATCTCCGGGAGATGAAAATAGGGGGCCATCTGCTCATTCGCAAAGAGGGCGTCTTCGGCCATGGGTCTCAGTTCATGGCGGAGCCAGTCCGCCAGCGGGACGACAAAACCATGTTTTTCCCTGTGGATGATGTCCTTCCCGACGATTTCCCCAAACGCTCTTTTCAATAGATATTTTTGCGTGGTCCCATGCAGTTTCAAAGAGGAGGGGATCCTCGCCGCATATTCTATGATCTTATGATCCAGGAGGGGAGAGCGAACCTCCAGGGAGTTGGCCATGCTCATGCGGTCTACCTTGGCCAGGATATCGCCCGGAAGATAGAGCTTCAGATCGGTATATAAGATCCTGGACAGATGATCCGGGCCATTTGCCTTGTCGTAAAATTTTTTTACATGCCCCGAAGGATCATAAGCCTCAACTTCTTTTCGGAAGCTGTCGGATGCCACCCGGCGTAATTGCCGGTCTGTGATAAAGGTGTTTGTAACATAGAAGGCTTCCGCCGGCGAGAGGAGGGAGGATCTACAGAGCGAATGCAGCCTCTTGAGCGGTCCCCTTTCCGCTTCTTGGGTGAATCGCATGACACCGCTGAGCAGGGATCCGGGAACCCATTGCCGGGCAAGGTTTTCATACCGGTCCACGGTATATTTGTCATAGCCGGCAAAGTTTTCGTCCCCGCCGTCACCCGACAACGCGACGGTGACGTTCTTTCTGGCAATTTCCGAAACATAATAGGTCGGCACCATGGAGGAGTCGGCAAATGGTTCGTCACAGTGCCAGACCAGTTTTTTGATGATCCTGGCCGGTTCGTCATGGATATAATATTCGTGATGGTCGGTCCCGAGTCTTGCAGCGAACGCCTTCGCGTACACGGCTTCATCGTGTTTTTTGTCGTCAAAACCGATGGTGCAGGTCTTGACAGTCCGGTCTTTCGTCCGTGCCATCAAGGCGACGATGCCGGACGAATCCACCCCGCCGCTCAGGAAGGCCCCGAGAGGCACATCGGATATAAGTCTGCACCGTACGGCCTCTTCTATTTTATGGAGAAGTTCTTCTTCAAGTTCCGTGATGTCCGCCCGAACAGGCCTTGAGAAATCTACATCCCAATATTCCGTGATCTTCAAGGCTCCATTTCGGTAGGTCAGATAATGCCCCGGTTCCAGTTTCCGTATTTGGCGATAGATACTTTTGGGATGAGGGACATAGAGGTATTTCAGGTAATCGATCAGTGCGGTCGGATCGATCTCCCTTCCGACGCCGATTTCGAGGAGGGACTTGATTTCAGAGGAAAAAGCAAACCGGTCTTCGGCAAAATAATAATAGAAAGGTTTCTTGCCGATCCGGTCTCTCGCGGCGAACAGCCCGCCCTCCAGCCTGTCCCATATTGCGAAGGCGAACATCCCTCTAATTTGTTCCAGACAGGCCGGTCCGTATGCCGCGTAGCTGGCAAGAAGGACCTCCGTGTCGGTCCGGGTGTGGAACCGGAATCCCCGGTCTGATAATGCGCGACGCAATTCCTGAAAATTATATATTTCCCCGTTAAAAACAATCGTAAATCTCCCGTCGGCGCTTGTCATCGGCTGTCTGCCGTCCCCGGAAAGGTCGATGATCGAAAGTCTTCTGTGGCAAAGTCCCATACTTGCATCCAGAAAGATGTCGCCCATGTCAGGGCCCCTATGGGTCATGACAGCGTTCATCCGTTCCAGCGACTTTTCCGGAAAGTCTCCCAGCATATTCCGGGTAGCTCCTGCAATACCGCACATCGATCTGGACCTCCGTTGAAGCTTTGCTTGTGGTGTCGGGGGCGGAACCGTCAGAAAATGGCGCAGAATCTTGCAAGATAATACACATTATAGAGGAGAAGCAGATGGGGATATTGTCTCATACCCGAGTTATGTCGAATCTTCAGTCCGGCTGAGATCATCAGGGGGGTTTGCCACAGGATAATCATTGCATAAAGCCATGTGGTTTCCGCTCGTATGACGAGCAATATAAAAATGAGCAGCACAAAGATCCCAAAATAAAAGGGAAGGACAAGACTCGGCACTTCTTTGAATCGAAAACCATGTCTGAGGGCTCCCCGGTAATTACTTTTCCCGCGCCAGAGTTCCTTGCGGAAGAACTCCCGGATTGTTCGCGCCTCTCCATGATGGATCGCTTTGATGTCCGGATCCGAGATGATTTTTCCCTGTGCCGAGAGGCGATAGGAAATGTCCACATCTTCACAGGTGGTCAAGGTTTCGTCAAAGCCTCCAACTTGTTCAAAAGCATCTTTCCGCACGAATAGATTCATCGATTCCAGCCAGTCCGTTTCCCGGAGTTTTTCCTCCGGATTCCGTACCAGGAGCCAGGTTTGTTGTACCCAGGTCGGGTTTGCGGGAATATACGGTGGCGATCCGAAACAGGCGACATCTTCCCGTTGAAAGTACCGGGAGGCACTTTCAAGCCAGTCTCGTTCCACCGTACAGTCTGCGTCAAGAAAAGCGAGCACCTTGCCCCTCGATTTTTTTGCTCCGTAATTTCTCAGCGCTGAGACCGTAACCCCGGGTCTTCGGTAGACGATTCCTCCGCAGGACTTTGCAAGGTCTGCCGTTCTGTCCGTCGAGCCATTGTCCACCACGATCACCTCGTATTCCTTTGAAGAGAACGTATTTGCATGGATCGATTTCATGCAGCGAACAATATTCATTTCTTCGTTTCTTGCGGGTATGATGATGGAGATCAGGATCATGAATCATTCAGTCCGACTGCAACCTGTGGAACTTGGTCCATGTGACCGGCTGTTTGTTCAATATTCCCTTATAGATTCCGTATAATGCCGCTCCATTCATCAGGCAGAAATAATAAGGAAACAGGAATGTTTGTAATGGGTGGTCTCTCCGCTTTACCACGAAACCGGTGAAGGCGAATCCGTAGAAGAGAAACTGGACGGCCAAGATCATGCGGTAACCCGGCTGTCCGTAGGACAGGGCGAGGTGAATATTTGCAAGAAACAATGAAATCAGGAAAAAAGGCGCAAACCAGCGCAGCAGTTTATGTGACAGATAACAAAACATCTCCCGTGTGACGAGGGATGAGGGGATCCCCTGCCTCTGCTTGAGCGACTGGATGGCTCCCGCGATGACCCTTGCTTGCCGGAAGAATTCCTCCCGGGGAGAAAGAAAATTCCGTTCTTCTGCGATCGCTTCTTCTTCGTATATCAGGCGGTGACCGCTCGAGACGATCGTCATAGAAATTACAAAGTCGTCCAGAATGGTATCCGGCGGTGGTGGTACGAAAAGTTCTTTCCGGATGGCGTACAGGCCGCCGTCGGCCCCGATCATGGATCCAAGATCCGTCTCTTTCCGCTGGATCCAGCGTTCATAGATGTAATAGATTGATCCGGATTTCCCCAAAGTTGTTTCCTCGCCGCGGAGGATTACGTCCGCGCTGACGGCCCCTACGGAAGGGTCGGCGAAGTTTTGTACCAGTTTACGTACGGCATCCCGTCGGCACATGGTGTTGGCATCGGAAAAAATGATGATCTCACTGTCAATCTCCGGGACCGTCTTGTTGATCACCGCTGTTTTCCCTTCTCGGGTCTGATATTGCATTAGGGTTACGCGATCCTCATCCTCCCGGAACTTTTGTATCCTTTCTCGGGTGCGGTCCGTAGACCCGTCGGAAGCAATGATAAACTTGATTTTGTCTGTTGGATAGTCCAGTTCAAGGCAGTTCCTGATTTTCTCTTCGATGACTTCCTCTTCGTTATATGCACAAATCAACAAAGAGACCGTTGGAGTGATCTCCTGTTTCTTGATCTTCCTTCGATAAAAGAGAGTGACGATTCCCAAGATAAGCGGATAACCGACATACACGTATCCGAGCAGGAGAAGTGAGAACCGGAAAACAAGGTGTGTGAAAAACCGGAGCGGAATCCGGCCTAAGTGGAGAGCGAGACAGATTGCATAGATCGACAGCACTGCCATGAACAGGTGGATGATACAGCGGTTCCGGGTGAGGAGGTTTTCGGATACTTTGTCTTCTTGCCCTCTCGCGTGGTTCCATGTCGAGATGATATTTCCCTGCAAGCTTTTTGCGATACCCAGCAGGGAGGCAATGTTCATCAGAATGAAGTAGTAGGCATAGGGAACAAGAGGCGCCCGGATATGTTTTTCGGAAAGGAGCATTCCCAGATAAGCCATACCGGTGAATGCTACAATAAAGAGAAATGTGAATTGATAGACGGATCGTCCGGAAGCGGAGAGCAGGAAGCAGGAAACAAAGAATAAAAACAGAAATAGAGGTGAAAACCATCGCAGCAGTTTGTGAGAAATAACCTCAAGCGCGAATATTCCCGTTTTGAAAGGGTTCATAACGCCTTTCAGTCTCATCAGGCCGCTGAAGCTCCTGTTGACGATCCGGATTTTACGTCTGAACTCTTTTTCATAGGTCCCGGCCGCCTCTTCATAGGAAATTGCGGCGGGTTCATAGATGCCGCGGTATCCTTTCAAAATGATCTGGAGGGGGTTCACGAAATCATTGATGTCTGTTTCTAATAACGGTTCGTAAAGATCTTTCCGGATTGCATAGATGGCGCCATCGCCGCCGACGATGGAATGCAGGTCGGACTCCATTTTTTTAATGAGGGTTTCATGATTCCAGTAGAGGTTTTCGCTTTTCCCGGCCATGGTTCTTCCCGGATCGGTGTAACGGGCTTGTCCCACGACGTATCCCACGGTGGGATCATGAAAATTTCGGACTAATTTTTTAATTGCATTCTTCCGGTAGATTGCATTGGCATCGGAAAAGATGATCAGTTCACCCTTTGCGAGCGGTATCGCCAGGTTGAGGCCGGATGTTTTGCCCATACGTTTTTCTTGGCGAACCAGCCTCACCCCTCGGTCCTCATATTCGCGAACGATCGAGTCTGTCTGATCCGTAGATGCATCGGAGACGACCAGTATATCCAGCTTGCCTTTTGGATAGTCCAGCGACAAACAGTTTTCAAGCTTCGATCGGATAACATCCTCTTCATTGTAGCAGGAGATCAGCAAACTGACGGACGCTCCGGTCTTCTCCCGGAGGATTTCTTTTTTCGGAATTACAAATCGCAGTACCACGAGGAGAAGCGGGTATCCGATGTAAGTATAGAGAAGTATCAGAAGTGACAGGAATGCAGTGACCTCAAGAAAAGGGATCATAGGCTTCCCTGATAAAGTTGCAAATAACGTGACAGCATTTTCTGGAAGGAAAAGTCTTTGGACGCCCTTTCGGCGGCATTGGCCCCCATGGTTTTTTGTTTCTCTGGGGAACGAAGCAGTTCCAGGACCTTGGTTGCCATGGTCTGTTCCTCTCCGGTGGGTACAAGGTATCCGGTTTTCCCATCGATTACAACCTCGGGGTTTCCTCCTACTGCTGTTACAACAGAAGGGACTCCGGCGGCCATGGATTCCAGGAGTGTGATCGAAATTCCTTCCGTAAAGGATGTGAGAAGAAACACGTCAAACAAGGGATAGATTTCCGGCAGGTCGTATCTCAGTCCCAAGAAAACCACCCGGTCTTCGACGCCGAGATGTTTCGAAAGATCTTTCAGCTCTTTCTCCTTAGGGCCTTTCCCCGCGATCAGCAGATAGGTTTGCGGCATTTGAGCCAGAACACGCTTGAAAACGTGAAGCAACATGGGGATATTTTTGATCTCGTCGAGACGGGCGGCCGTGCCCATAACCCGGCTTGTGTTATCCAACTGCAGCAACCGGCGTTTTGTGGATGGAACGATATTTGTCTTGGAGTCGTCAAAGTGCACGCCGTTAAAGATAACTTCTATCTTTTGTGCGGGGAAGTTATCATACATCACCATGGCTTTTTTCGTGCTTTCAGAGATGGAAACGATATGGTCTGTCATGCCGGCAAGCAGCGGATTAAAGAGGTATCTCTTTATTCTTCGCCGATCAGGATATAATCGACCATGCTCTGTAAATATGAGTCTGATTTTCTTTCCCATTAATGAGGAGAGAACCGCATAGAAATAGGGGGTATATTGATGGGCATGTACCACATCGATTTTTTCTCGGACAATGATCCTGTTTAAGCGTTTAACGAGGCCCCAGTCGATGCCCCTTTTTCTTTTAAGGTAATAGACCCGGATACCCTGTGTGACCAATTTGTCACCCAGGGGGCCGATCATGTCGAGGCAGCAGACAGTGGGGGTAATGTTTTTTTGCGGAAGCCCCTGAATTATGTCATAGACCAGTTTTTCTGCTCCTCCCACACCCATAGAGAGCACCACAAACAAAACGCGAAGGAGCCTTCTGTTGTGACTGTCTATACTTATTTTTTTGGAATATGGCATTTTTAGAAGATGGATTCTTTGGCTCGCCGGTAATAATATTTCAGGGTTTCCAGCATGGAGGGATAATAGACCCGCATGTTGCAGTTGTTGCAGATCGCGATCTTTTTCTTTTGCTGCAGCGACACGAATTGCCTGTGTCTTTCATTTCCCCATATTTTGTCCAGGTCTGTTTTTAGAAGATTTCCAATGACGTAGGAGCGGTAAAACGGACAGGGAACGACATCTCCGTTCGGATTGAGAGTGACAAAGGTGGTTGCAATATGACAGTGTTTATAATCATACAGGCCCGACAGAAATGTCTGTTCGCTGGTGACGTCGAGCGCTCTGAAATTTACATAGATTTTCTGATGATGTTTCTTTGTCTGCTTGATGAGTTCTTTGAACTCGACCAGTTGCTCACGGTTCAGCAGGTGTGATGCATCCTCGGAAGATACGAAGTAGGGCTCGGGCTGAACTCCGTTGATCTTGGATAAATTGATGTTCTCCTGGCTAAATTCCCCTAAAAACCGGGGGTAAACTGCATCGATATGGTATTGTTCAAGAAACCGGATAATTTGGGGAAAATCCCGGTAATTCATGTTGGAAAGCGTGTTGCATATAATGATCTTGGGGTAGGTGCGGGAGCCTCGGATATCAATGAAGTTCTCGAGTGCATCCGTTATTTTCTGAAAGGTTCCGTCGATGCCCCGGATCCCGTCATGCTTTGTGCCGACATCGTCTATAGAGAGATAGACGGTATGTAACCCGTACTCTATCAAGGTGCGGATCGTTTCTTTGTCGCACAGATTCCCGTTTGTCGGGAAATAGGTCCGGATCCCGTTTTTTGCACAATATTGAATCATATCAAAAACGGCATCCTTTCTTAAAAGGGCATCGCCGCCGAAGATTTCAAATGACCGGATGCCGTGATCTTTCAGTCTTGCAAGAATCGTCAGCCACTCGTCTCGACCTAATTCTTGCGGTTGTTCGCTGTTCCTCTTCCATATATTGCAGGTCTTGCACCGGCTTGTGCACCGATAGGTTAAAAACCCCATAGAGTCCGCTGCGCTTAAGGATAAATGGCGATATTCATAGCGGATCAATTCCGGGATCTCCCGGAGGCCGGGAACGATATTTCGGATGATTTTAGAGGCATTCATTGATTTGCCCTTACAGGGAAAGATGGATGCTGCGCGGGTTGGTTGTCCCCAATCCACGATCGGCGGCGGTCTGGATGAAGACCGGGGCAGGAGACACCGGTTCCAGGCCGTGTTCTTTGCGTTTCTTATCGATGATTTTCCATCCGGTATAATCTATCGCTACCGGATCGTCTGAAATGATCAGTTGATTCAAGGGATCTACATATTTCTGGTCTCTTCCGTTGATCCACTTGTATTCGACGAAGATGGCGTCCAGCACGATCAGGCGGGTCTTGTCCCGGATTTGCGGTTGGGCGTTCAGGTGGGGCAAAAACTCCATGATATCCTTGTGGTGATGCGACGGGTTCCCGATGGAGCCGTAATGATTCTTCATGCTGAGAGATACGCCGGAGTAACCTTCCAGGGCCTTCAGGACAGGCACATTGATCAGATAATCACACCGGTATTTGTTCTCACTGAGAGGAATGCCGCCGGTTAACAATTTCGCCATACGGTTAAAAAGGAAACGGTGATAACCACCGAGATCGTCGACCGTCCCGACCTTGATCCCCGGCCCGAGATTTTTCTCGAAGCCGGCATAACGGAATGCGTGATCGGTCTTGTCATAGATGACGATATTGTCCGGTCGGACCCCACGCTGGATCAGTCCGTCCGTGACAGCCTTGACAACCTTCGATTTGGTATAGATGCCTTGGATCTGGCAGTTAATCTTGATCGCAACCCTCTTGGCCGGATCCGGAATGATTTTTGACCAAGCTTTTAACAAGTTTCTTTCACCGGTAAAAGACTTGATCCCTTCATCCAGCATCTGTTTGATCACTTGTTCATCCAGATTCTTGTTATCGCGTTCGTCCGTAAGGTCTGATGCCCTGTCGTGATGGACGGAGACGAGCATACTCTTTCTTCCACTGTGCGCATGACTGTTTTTCAGAGAGGGCAACCACTTCAGGAAAAAACCGGCACCCAGAACAGATAAAACTTTTACCAGGAAGTGTCGCCGGTTTATATTACGTAAAAACGACATGCGTTACCCCGTGCTCGATTACGTGTGGAAAACATTCTGCATGATGGAATATACCTTTTTATCCCTTCCGGTTTTGTCTTTCAGATAGTCATCGAGAATGCCTGCATCGATGTTTTGCCAGACCCGTTGAAGTACTTCCGGAGTGATCATTCGATTCAGGTACAGTGCTCCTTTCTCCGTTAATGCGCAACTCCGGGCTCGATCGTTTTCGATATCTTCTATGGCCCGGATCATCATTTCGATGCCGAGTTTTACGACCTTTACATAAAGTGTTTCCGGGTTGTCAATTCCGGATATCTCCGGCCTTCCCTGGTACAGTATGTCCCCGTCATCGATTCCCTTGTCCACGTAATGTACGGTGGCGCCGATATATTCCGGTTCTCCGTTAAAGAGTGCCCAAAGAGTCGTACACGTACCCCTGTATTTTTGTGCGAGTCCGCCATGTAGATTCAGCACTCCCTTGGGGGGGATGGAGAGGACCTTCTCCTGCAGCACGGACGTACCACAGACGGCAATTACGTCGGGCTTGATCTCCTGGATCGCATGGATATAACCCGGTTCATTAATTGTTTTTCCCCCTTCCGTATATACCACCGTTTGGCCTGCATGAGGCAGGATATGGCGTCCTTCTTCACCGAAATATGTTTTATCAACGATTGTGGTCTTTCGGAAGTGTTCTTTGACAATCCGGTTATCCGATATTTTTTTGAAGAGAAGCAGTGGGTGTGCCATAAACCGGAGTGCCTTGAGTAACCGGAGAGGCAGATTGCTGCCGCCGTGCTGTTCTTCGACAAAAACGGCTGCGACATTCAGCCTTCGGGTCAACCGGTTTGCAAAGTAAATATCGGATGGATCCGAGCTGACAAGAATTACGACCTTTGGTTTGTTCATACGCGCTTTGAAAATCTATGCTGATTTACGGAGAATACGTTTGATTGCGGGAATAAACCTGTATTCAACGCCATACAACAATTTTGAATATAATGTGACATTAAAAAGATGAACGTTGATATGCCTTCTGCAGTTCCGTGTCCACTTTTCCTTGTAGTGGTCAGAACTTCCCCCCAGGTCATATTCGGTTATCTCCCCCTTTTCGAAGAGTTGTTGAACGATATGCGCGTCCAGAAAAACACCCGGTGACATCCGGCCGTAATCTTTTTTGTGCGATGCCCGCATGCCGTAAATTTTATCATTATATTTCAGGTGATATTCAAACGCAACCGGATCGCCTTTGACCTTTAGTAACCAGACCGAGAGCCATCCCTTTTCGGCGGCTACGCGCGAAAGTTGATCGAAGAAACGGCGGTTCGCCGGGGAGCTTAGCGAGTCTCCAATTTCTTCCGTCCAGCTGTTTCTTGCAATCTCATACAATTCCGGTGCGATGCTTTGAAATGTTGCATAATCATTAATTTCTTGTACGGAAAAATCCCTTTCCCGCTTGAAGCGGTTGCGAATATTCCGGAGGGTTTTACGTGCTTTGGATGATCGGCTTTTGTAATAACTCTCCCAGTCTGAGTTGATTGTGATGTAGGGCGATATCAAGGCGGGTTGTGTGCCGTAAAGAAAATTCTTGTCTTTCAGGATTTTTCGGAGAAAGTCACAGTTTCGGGAATTTTCGGGGATATTCTTGAATTCGACAAGATCCCAGCAGTCCTTCTCGGCCATCAGGTGATCGAGAATCGCACGTAACGCCTTCTCTCTCTTTTCCGGATGTAAGAGAAAGTCATTGTGCAGGGAGTTTCCATTCTCGACAAAGGTGAACATCCTGATCGGGAATCCTCGATTACGTTGTCGCCGGATCATCATCGGTGCGATCCCGATCAGCTCTTCATTCTCACGGATCAGGAAAATGCGCAGGAGATTCTGCTGCCCGAAGGTTTGCCACCAGCAGCGATACCATTCGGGCGTGTAAAATACAGTGCTTTCCTTTTTCTGCAGGATCAGCAGGTTGTTCCATTCGGCCTCCAGCGGATGGATCCGATCGAGGTTGTCGATTGAGTGAACGGTAATCACCTTTCCCGCCCGTGAGATCTCCGGCGAACCGGAAGGGTTGTCCAAACTTATGCGATAATGTTCTTCCGTACCATCGGCCCCATAATCTTGCTCAGTCCGACCGGAAGTCTTTTCCAGACTGCGACCATCCGTGCCATGGCGGGACTGATCCGGTTTCCGGCTTCCGTCATGCCCTGGTTTTTTGCCCAGCAGTCCCAATAGAGTTGTTTCGGTTCCGCCCCCCACTGTGCCTTGAACCGGTATGTCCCCCCGTTCGGGGTGGATCTGCCGAAGTCGAATTTTCGGAATCCATGTTCACAGGCATACTCGAGGGTCTTCCAGTACAGGAGCATGTTCGGGGCGAAACGGTTGTAGCTTCTGAGGGATGAGGCCCACGGGATTTCAAGGCGACCGCGAAATCCGATGAGAAAACCCGAGGCGACCGGGACCTCCCGTGCGTATACAACACAGATCACGGCCCGGTTCGGGAAGAGGTCCAGGATATTACGGAACAGCTTCTTGCCGTGTACCGGAGAGCCGAGATCCCGCATGTTTACGGCAAAGACATGGTAGAAATCATCCAGCAGTTCCTTGCTTCCGAAGTGTGCTTCGAACCCCTCCTTCATTGGTTTTTTGATCTGGCTTCTGAGCTTGGATCTGAAGGAAGTCCAGAGTTCATCGGGGGATTCGGGAAGATCGAGGATCATGGAGACCTTGCACTGATTCCGGGTGAGGCCGAGTTCATAAGATTCCGCATGGCGTAGCTCCAGCGCCATCCGATGCTTCCCGGCAAGTTCGATCGCCGCATCGAGCAGTTTTGTCCGGACATCGTTATTCTCTGCAACGATGCCTCCGTAGTTCACGAAGGGCATGGAAACCAGGAAACGACCGAAGATCAGGCTCTTGACGTACACCAAGGGAAGAACCCCGACGATCTGATCTTCTTTTTCGGCACATAGGTAACAGGTTTGATGAGGAAAGGTCCTTTCCATCAGTTTCTTCCAGGAGAAAAGATGATAGAGCGATGCCGAAGGAGTCTGAAGAACGAAATCGTCCCAGGCTGTTTTTTGCTCCGGGACTAGGTAGGATATTTGAATGCTTTGTTTCACTGTCTCAGGAGGAGGTCTTTGTGGACCATTCTAATAGATAAGGATAGAATTTCAGAAGGAAATTTTGCAGGGTCCTCCATTGTTGTTCCGGTCTTTTCTCTATCGGCATGGAAATCCGTACAAGCGCACCGTTGGTTCGGTTGTTCTGCAACGCGCGGCGGATCAGGTCAAACCGCTGGAGATACTCGTTTGCAATCACCCGGTTGTCCGCCTGGTACCAGTAGGCGACCAGCCGTTTGTCGGTGCCGTTTTCGATTATCATCCGGTTGATGTGAATCTTCCGGTCTCCAACCGGAACGGCAACGACCTCCCTGCGAACCGGGGTCCAACCGCTGCCGGGATAACAGTGTAGGGGGGAGTGGATCTGTGTGCCGTTCTGCTGGGTTCGGTAGTAGCCGATGTAGAGCCAGATCGTTTGACCGTCGAGGGTATGGTAGGCCCGGTTCAGAATTGCATCGGCGCCGAGTTTTTTTAGGACGGCCGGTTTTAGGGGGATCTCTTCGCTCTGCCATTTACCGATCCGGTCCGGGAAGGTTGAAAAATTCCGGACGAGCGGAACCGGGATGGGGTGAGAAAGGGACCGACTGTAGAAAAAGACCCCGATCAGCAGGATGAAAATCACCGAGAAATAGAGGTTGGATTTTTTCATGATGGTTTCACCTGCTCCGGGTGTGCCGGCCGCCGATGAAACGCCTGCAGGAGTTCATTCACCCCGAATATGAGAAGCGTAGCGGTCGTATAGACCACGATCCCGGAGGTTTCGTGGAGGAATCCCTGAGCCGTGTCGGGTCCTTTGTAAACGGCGAGAAGGGCCGTGACGACAAGGCGGAGAATGTTGCTGATCACGGCTATGGGGAAGATAGCGACAACCAGGAGAGCCCGGGGAAGGAAGCGTTGCTGGGCGATGTAGGTGAAGGCGATCCCGAAGGTGAGAAGTGAGGTCAGGGAGCGCAGTCCGCTGCAGGCATCGGCGACCTCCAGGGTGGTGTTCGGAAGATAAATGATGTTTCCTTCATGGTGGACGGTAATGTGAAGAAGGTCAATAGTGAACACCGCCCATTTCGTAGCGAAGAGTTTCATGGGGGATGCGATGGCGTAATAGAGAATGTACGGCAAGGGGATCATCAGCAGGAGATAGAGGATCGGGAATACAATCGTCTTGCTCCCTTTCTTCCCCCACATGGTCAGGAGGATTCCAAGCAGAACAATGATGAAAGAAATCCGTGTGGTAAAAAGTTCATTCCCTGCGATGCCGATCAGGTAGGTTGTAAATCCGAACAGAACGACGAACAGCCCCGGGCCGTAAGGTTCCGGCTGAATTCGTGAGATTTTTTTTCTTTTACGCCAGACGAGAAATGCCGAGATGAGAGGAACAAAGATTCCGTAACCGTAGTTCGGGTCCTGATTCCAGTCCCGCCAGAGTTCCGGAAATACGGGCGCATATAGAACAAGCAAACCGAAGCCCAGAAGGCTGAGTTGCAACGGAAAGATTTTCCGGGAGGGCGATATCTTGTCTGTCTGTACGTGCTCTGTGGCCTTCATACAGCTCCGCCCTCTCGGTTCCATCCGGAAGAGCTTGAGGTTCTTCCTCCATATGGAACTTCACCTTCCCTCATGGAAGGGCCGGCAGGACCGGCCGGTATTTGTTGGTCTGAACAGGGCTCACCTCATTGAAGTCTTTACTGCGGCTTCATGGTGAGACCATCCCGGGATGCCTTTCAGGGTTCTACCAGAACACTTTGATACCAGCGAATTGTTTCGGTCAGCCCCTTTTCCAGATCAAATTGAGGGTGATAAGCGAGATACTTCTCGGCGTAGGAGATGTCGGCCAGGGAGTGCCGGATATCTCCTTGTCGTTTCTCCCTGTAGCTGATCTCGGAACGGGAGCCTGTGATCTCGATGATCTTCTCCGCCAGTTCCAGGATACTGATCCGCTCGCCGTACGCGATGTTGAAGGACCGGCCGGCTGCTTGATCCTGCACAAATCCGGCGAGGTTGGCCGCAACCACGTCGTCGATGTAGGTGAAGTCCCTGGTCTGTCCACCGTCCCCTTCAATGGTAATCGGCTCTCCCTTGAGCGCAGCGGTGACAAACTTGGGAATGACGGCGGCATAATCCGATTTCGGGTCTTGTTTTCGTCCGTAGACATTGAAATAGCGGAGTCCCACGGTGTCGAGGCCGTAGATGTCGTGGAAGACCTTGAGATAGAGTTCCTTGGTGACCTTGGAGACGGCGTAAGGGGACTGAGGGTTGTAGGGCATCGTTTCGCGCTTGGGCAGTTCCGGGGTGTCGCCGTAGACGGAGGAGGAGATGGCCGTGACGACTTTTTTTACCCCGGAGTCGAGAGCGGCCTTCAACATGTTCAGCGTTCCCGTGACATTGATCTCGTTTGTAGCGAGGGGATCCTCCACGCTCCGCGCGACGCTGGGGCGCGCCGCCTGATGTGAAACCGCCTCAATGCTGAAGGTTTGCATCACGTCGGTTAGATGGCTCCGGTCGAGAATGCTCCCTTCAATGAGGGTGAAATCGGGATGATCGATGATTCCCTCCAGGTTTTCCCTGCGTCCCGTGCTGAAATCGTCGAAGACGACCACCGTATGTCCCGCCTGGATGGATTGTTCGGCAAGGTTGCTTCCGATAAATCCTGCGCCGCCGGTAATGAGAATTTTCACGTCTTGCTCCTCTGAATATGAATGGGGGATAACCCTGTCAATTTTACTATTATACTTCATTCGTGTTGTCGGGGAAAACCTTTTTTCAGGTTTTCCCCGAATTAATATTCCGCCCGGGTAGGGGTTGTGCTCAAGTTTCCGGGTTGCTGAGCCGATAAGAGAGATACTCAGTCGAAAAATGATGGAAGTCTATAGGAATCTTCACTGGAAATCTACGAAGTCAAGGGATCCTGCCCTATGGCTTCCGAACTCTTTCGGTTGTGCGGCAGGTCTAATAATCCCGGCTCATGATGGAGCCCGGGAAAATCAACGGAGGTGTACAATGAAAAGATTGGGAAGAACATCAGGTTTTACCCTGATCGAGATTATCGTGGTCATTGCCGTCATCGCGATCCTGGCGGCAATCATGACCCCCTCGATCATCAAAAATATCGATGATTCCAGAATCGCACGGGCCAAGAACGATGTCCAGGTCCTGGGAGCGTCCGTTGCCGATTTCTACAAGGATACGGGAAAATGGCCGACCGATAATGACCCGAGCGCCGGGAACAGTAACTATCTTTATGTGTTGGAGACTGTCGGCGGGACCACCCCCAGTCACAGTGGAACGGATACCAACGGCTGGACCACATGGGGGGCCGCACGACGTGACACCTTTGAGAACCAGTTGGTTCTGAACGATCCGAAGGGAGGCGGCAATGCCTATCCGACGACCGGCGAGTTCCGATGGAAGGGACCCTATATTAACGAGATCAAGAGCGATCCGTGGGGGAACAAATACTACTGTAACGTAATCGGGCTCTGGTACGGCAGGGGCTACGAAGCCGTCTTTGTCCTTTCCGCCGGTCCCGACGGGGTCATCAATACCGATGTAAAACAGCTTATTTCTTCCAGTCCGACGCTGGGGGGGGACGATATCGGTTTCCGAATAAAATGATGTGATCGTTTCATGAGGATAAGCTGTTCCTGCTGACCATTGCACCGGGTCCGATTTTTACCATCGGTCACGGGATGAAAGGTTCCTTCTGATGCCGGTAAGTACACCTCCGAAAACCCGTCCTTTAGGGGAACGTCTGATTGATGCGGGGCTTTTAACCTCCGAGCAGCTTCGCATCGCGCTGAAGGAACAGAAACGAACGAAAGAGATGCTGGGCCGGATCCTGGTCCGGCTGGGATTTACCACACAGGAGCAGATCGAGGCGGCCCTGGCGCAGGAGTCGGGGACCGTTCAGAAAAATCTCGAATTTGTCGAGATTGATCTTGATGCCGTCAAACTGATCAATGAGGAGACGGCCCGGAAATACAAACTGATTCCGGTCTCCCGGGAGGGAGAGGTGCTGACGGTTGCCATGGTCGACACCTTTGACGTGGTGGCCATTGACGAAGTCCAGAACGAGTCAGGTCTTGATGTGAACGTGATTGCCGCCTCGGAGAAGGATGTCCTGGAGGCGATCAACAAGTATTGCGGATTTTCCGGGTCCATCGATGAAGTGGTCGATCAGGCCCTTGCCGAGGGGCTGGGGCGTGATCGGGCCGACCAGGAGGCCCAGGAGGCTCCGATCATCCGCCTGGTCAATCAGTTGATCCTTCGCGGGATTAATGAAGCGGCAACGGATATTCACTTCGAACCGGACGAAAAGGTCCTGCGGATTCGTTACCGTCTGGACGGGGCCTTGCAGCAGGGGTTTCTCCTGCCCAAGCAGTTGCAGCCTTCGGTCATTGCCCGGATCAAAATCCTGGCCGACCTGAACATTGCTGAATCGCGCATCCCCCAGGACGGCAAGATCCGTTTTCAAATCGGGAAGAAAGATATCGATCTCCGTGTTTCCACCCTTCCGACCATTTACGGGGAGAACGTGGTGATGCGGATTCTCGACAAGTCAAAGGTCCTTCTGGGGCTGGAGGACCTCGGTTTTTCCCCGCAGAATCTCGAGATTTTCACCGAGATGATTCAGCGCCCTCACGGGATCATTCTCGTCACCGGGCCCACCGGATCGGGCAAGACGACGACGCTCTACACGGCTCTTTCCCATATCAACTCTCTGGACAAGAAGATCTGCACCCTGGAGGATCCTGTGGAATATCAGCTCTCGGTGATTCGTCAGACCCAGATTAATGAAGAGATCGGTATGACCTTTGCCGCCGGTCTGCGCTCCTTGTTACGACAGGACCCCGATGTGATTCTTGTGGGAGAGATGCGGGATACGGAAACCGCGGAGATGGCCATCCGGGCGGCCCTGACCGGACACCTGGTCTTTTCCACCCTTCATACCAACGATGCCGCCGGCGCTCTGCCGCGGTTGATCGATATGGGGCTGGACCCTTATCTCCTGGCCTCTTCCATCATCATGGTCCTGGCCCAGCGGCTGGTCCGAAAGATCTGCCCCGACTGCAAGGAGGCCTATACGGTCCCTGCCGAAGAACTGCGGGCTCTTGGACTGGCCGAGATGGAAGGGTTTTCCTTCTACAGGGGGGCGGGCTGCGATAAGTGTAATCAGTCCGGCTATCGGGGGCGGGCGGCCATTTATGAACTTCTTCCGGTGGATCACACCGTTCATGATCTGATTCTGCAAGGGGCTTCCTCCGTCGAGATTCAGAAATCTGCGATGTCACAGGGGATGACGACCATGCGGAACGACGGATTCAAAAAAGTAGTGGTCGGTTTGACGACCCTCGACGAAGTGATGCGCCTGACGTAATTCCCGGGGACAGGCAATGCCCGAATATACCTATAAAGCGAGAAATACGGAAGGCAAACTGATCAACGGTGTGATGGCTGCGGTCAACCCGGAGGATCTCTATGCAAAGCTGTCCGGGATCGGCTGTTATCCCACCGGTTTCGAGATCCGGAAGAATGTCTCCCTCGGGGTGAGGAAAAGGGTCTCACGGCGGGATCTGATTACTTTCACGGTTCATCTCGGAACCATCCTTGCCTCGGGGATCCCGATCCTCACCGGCCTGAAGGACCTGCTGGAGCAGACCGAGGTCGGGTTTTTCCGTCAGGTCATTGAAGACATCCATCGGAATATCGAGGCCGGTCTTTCCCTCTCGGCCGCGATGGCGGAGTACCCGCAGGTCTTTTCCGAACTGTATGTGGCCATGGTTTCCGCCGGGGAGAGTACCGGGAAAATGGAGGAAACCTTCCAGAGTCTGACCTCCTATCTGGAGTGGCAGGAGGACCTGATGGGGCAGATCAAGCAGGCGACCCTTTATCCCATTGTTGTTTTCTGGGCCATCGTTGGGCTGGTGGCCCTGATCTTTACCGTGGTCCTGCCGAAATTTCTCGTTATCTTTGAAAAGAGCCATGTGGCGCTCCCCCTTCCGACCCGGATCATTATTTCGATCAGTCATTTCATGCTCCACTCCTGGCCGATGCTGCTGTGCGGGATCTTTCTCTTTTTCCTGGCGCTGCGCTTCATCAAAGGGATTCCCGCCACCCGGATCGCCTATGACCGGCTCAAATTGATGATCCCAGTTTTCGGGGCCTTAAGTCACAAGATTATCCTGGCCCGGTTTGCGCATACCTTCAGTTCCCTGTACCGTTCCGGCGTCAATATTATTCATGTTCTGGAATTGATGGAGAAAACAACGGGCAACCGGGTTTTTGAAAGAGCGGTCGTGGAGATCCGCCAGAGGGTTCAGGAAGGACGGGGTGTTGCCGAGACGATGCGGGAGACGGGGCTCTTTCCTCCCCTGTTCGTTCGGATGGTTTCCATCGGGGAAGAGACAGGAAGCCTTGATTTTACCCTGGAGAAACTGAGCGGTTTTTACGACCGTGAGGTTCCGATGACCGTTAAAAAGGTCTTCGGTATCATGGAACCGTTGATCATTGTGATTTTGGGGGGAATCGTGGGGACGGTGGCCATGTCGGTTTTTCTGCCCCTCTACAAGATGATGAGTGTGGCCGGAGGTTAAACGGTGGTTTTTTTTTCATCCAGATTGGTTGTCGGCATGGAGATCAGCGGGAACGTCATTCGTCTGGCTCTGCTCCGGCGCTTGCGAAAAAAAGATTCTCTGGAGGGGCTGATTCGACTGGAAGCACCGTCCGACAATATCGAGGATGTCCGCCGGACGCTCACCGATGGTGTCCGCCGGAACGGTCTGACGGGAACGCCCGCAGCCATGATTCTCCAGGACCCCCGCATCCTGCACCGGGCTTTCGCCTTGCCGAAGATGTCGCAGAAAGAGATTGATGCTGTCGTTCCCTTTGAAGCACGAAAGGCCTTCGGGGTCAGGCGGGACTTCCGGATCGTTTACCATGTACATACCCGTTATCGGGAAGAAGGGGTCCCGAAGATTGAGGTCCTTGCCGCTGCGGTCCCGGGGGAGATCGTGCAGAATGCCCTCGATCTGATTCGGGCCGCCGATCTGGTCCCGTACTATCTCATGTCCCTTCCATTTGTACAGTCGCAGCTACCTTCAGCCGCTCTGATCTCGGAAACGGAGGAGACGGTGGCTCATCTCCATATCACCCGTATGGGGGTCGATCTGACGGTAACCCGGGGGGGGCATTTTCTCTTTTCCCGCTTGATCCGAAAGGAGATCGACTTTTCCCGATTTGATATGACGCCGATGTCGGCGGAACCGGCCTCTTTTGAGAACGACGGCATGGAAATTCTCTCTATTGCCGAGGAGACGACCGGTGAAAAGGACGATCCTTTCGAACGTCTCTGTACGGAAATCAATCGATCCTTCCTCTATGTCAAACAACAGAACAAGGAGTCCGTAAAGCGGATTCGGCTGACCGGGGAAGGAAAAAGATTCCCGAACCTGGTGGAGCAGTTGCAACATCACTTAAAACTTCCGCTGACCGTCCTTGAAAATTTGCCGGGGCTGGATCGGCCGGTCATCTGTACGCCGGCAGCGGGAGAGGAGGGGGAATACGATCTTTGCGTGGCGGTGGCCAAAACCCCCTCGATCTTTTCCACGGCCAATCTCCTGCCGGAAGAGGAGCAGCTTGAATGGAAAAAGCGATCCGCCCAACGGATTGCAAAGGTTGCCTACATGGTGACGTCGGTCCTGGTCCTGTTTCTTTATGTGCAGCTTTCCTATCATGTGTATCATGATCAAGTGGAGGCACGGAGATTGCGGCAGGGATATGCCCGGGTGGATCACCGGTTTGAAGGGGTGCGCCGCACACTTCAGGTTCAATCCGACCGCCTGTTGAGGCGGGCGCTCTGCCGGGGACTCACTTCGGCATCCATTCCTCCGGAGGATGTTCTGGCGGCACTTGCCCTCTATGCGCCGGATACCGTTGTCCTGAAGCAGTTGGTGGTGCAAGGGGGAAGCCGACCCTTTTTCATGAGGCTGTCGGGAAGGATCGTCCTGCCCGATTATTCCGGTGGGGAGAAAGAACTGGATCACTTTTTGAATCAATGTAAAAAGACGGGTTTATTCAAGACCGTCCGGGGACGAATCGGTGCCGCTGCGGATCAGGGGGAATCGGGACGGGTACAAGTTGCCTCCGTCGGCCGGAGGCGGATCCCGATCGAAATCGAAGGAGAATGACCCCATGGAACGACTCCCCGGGGTGAAACGATTTTTGAAGACCCACCAGAACTGGGTGCAGATGACCCTTCCAGGGCTGGTGATTGCGGGGCTGGTCCTGGTTCTGATCGTTCCGAAGGTCAGGCAGTGGTATGCCCTGCAGCAGGAGATTGGAAAGGTGGGCAGGCAAATGGAACGAGTCTCGATGGATTTGGCTTCTCTCCCGCCGGAGCGGCTTCAGCGCCTTGCCCGGGCCGATGCGGACGATCGGGAACGGCTGCCCGGCCGGGGTCGGTTCTACACCTACCTGGGGCACCTCCGGGAACTGGGCCGCTCCCTGGGGATTGATGAGATCACTTATTTTCGGGGTGCAGTGGAACGGGTCGACATGGATGAGATTCTGGCTCGTTCGACCTTCAATGAGTTGCCCATCTCTCTGGATCCGGACTCGAATGTCTTGTATGGCATTCCCGTGAAGATCCAGTTTCAGGCCCCCTACCGGACCCTCTATCGGTTTCTGAGGTCGCTCCGGGGAGGAAAACGGTTGACCGATATCCGGGAAGTGCGGGTCAAAAAAAAATCCGGATCTCTTGCGGTGGAGATGAAGATGGAACTCTATTATCTTGTGAAAAATTCGGGAAGAAAAGATGCTGCGTAACAAGGTCTTCTTCCTGCTCCTGATCGTGTCGGTGTTCTTCGCCGTTTACCGGAATTATACCTTTTTCCGCAAACGGTTCCATGCCATGACACCGTCGGCGATGGCCTCTCTGCCGGTTTCGCCGGATCGGGTGCCGGGGGAGAAGAAAGAAGACAAAGTCGATGGACTCTCCACCGCCGACCGGCTCCGGTTTGCGGCGGGCGCAGGCCGGGACCCTTTTGTCCTTCCTGGAGGAGAGACTTTCGCTGTGCCGCAAGTGTCGTCGAAAACGAACCGGTTGCCCCGCCTGAACGCTGTTCTGTGGAGCCGGGGACGTCGGGTTGCCTTGTTGGATGGGGAGATCCATCAGGAAGGGGAGAATATCTCCGGACACAGGATCCTCCGGATTGAGCCGGATCGGGTGATCCTGGCCGGTGGGGGAGGCGAGGTGATGATCGAGCTGAAAAAGGGGGAAACCCCCTGAACACAAAGGAGGAAATCTTTTGAAAAATATCCGTATCATCCTGCCGGGGCTTTTGCTCCTCATCCTCTGGGGATGTGCCGCCGGGAGCAAGACGATCGCAAAGCCGGCGCTTCCGGAACAATATACGCCGAAACCTTCCGTGCAGTCGGCCCCTCCGGGGGCCGAGTATCTCCTCCCGCAGATGGCCGGAAAGGAGTCGATCAAGGGAATCGACGGAGAGCGGTTCTCCATCGCCGTGCAGGATACAAAGCTCAAGGATGTTCTCATGGTTCTGGCCCGGGGCAGCCGTTATAATATGATCGTCGATCCCGCCATCAATGAATCCGTTACCATTGACCTGAAAAAGATGACCATGGGAGAGGCCCTGCAGGCGATTCTTTCTCCTCTGCACCTGCAGTACACGATTCGTGGGAACACGATTGAAGTTCTCCGCCCCCGAATGTCGACCCGCGTCTTCACCCTGAATTATATTACCGCCAGCCGGACCGGTGAAACCGGGTTGATTGTCAGCAGCGGTGGGAGAGGCGGGGAAAAGAGCTCCGCCGGGGACTACGGTACCGTAAAGTCGACGAACAAGGTGGACCTCTGGGCGGAGATCCGCAAAGGCCTGAACAGCATCCTTTTCGGTGGCGGCGGAGAGAATGGGAGTGGTCATCAGGAAGAGCGGCTGGTGATCAACGAGCATTCCGGGACCATTCTGGTCACGGCCCTGCCGGCGAAACTGATGGAGATCGCCGATTTTCTGGAGCGCGTCGAAGGATCGATCCAGCGGCAGGTAATGATCCAGGCCAAGATTATCGAAGTGACCCTTTCCGACGGATTCAAGGCGGGAATCGACTGGGCGGGGATTCCCAATTTGCGGGGCTCCTTCGTGGGGAACCTTACCTCGGGATTGGCTGCTGCACAACCCCTTCCCGCTTCCGTGGTACAGCATTTGAGTCCGGGTACCGGCAACTTCCAGATCGGCGCCACCAAGGGGGATATCTCCATTCTCCTCGACATGATCGCCACCCAGGGGAAGGTTCATGTCCTCTCCAGTCCGAGGATCTCGACCCTGAACAACCAGAAGGCGATTATCAAGGCGGGGCGGGAGGACACCTTCTTCACCGTGAACAAGGAAACAAATACCGAGGGAGGCGTCCTGCAGGAAAATTTCAATGTCGACCGGGAGGACTACACCATCGGCGTGGTCCTTGATGTGACGCCCCAGATCTCATCCGATGGGACGATCATCATGAATATTCATCCCAGCATCACCGATTTTGTTGAGGAAAAGACCTTCCCTCCGGGGGCTGTAGGGGTTGACATCTTGGCCAATGCGCCCGTTCTTGATGTCCGGGAAGTCGACACCATGGTCCGAGTCAAGGACGGCGAGACGATTGTGATTGCCGGTCTGATGCAGGAAAAGACCGAGGAATCGACGACGTCCGTTCCGGTCCTGGGGGATATCCCGGTGTTCGGAAAACTGTTCCGGCGGGTGGAGAAGAAAAAGGAAAACACGGAACTGGTGATCCTGTTGCAGCCGGTTGTTGCCGTCGGCAGAAGCCCGGAAGCTGTCTCCTTTTCCTCTGGTGGGACACCTCCTTTGACTCTGAGGCAACCATGAATACCGGAGAATCAACGAGGGAACGGCGGGAAGGAGAAGGAGCCGGGTTGCACCTCTTCATGAACCGGAAAAGAATCCGGGGCTATGGCAGTCTCGCGCTGATGTTTCTCTTTGTCATTGTCAGCCTGAAACTTCTCTTTCCGCCTGTGCCGGTAGGGGCTCTCGTGACGACAAACGAGCCCCTCATCCCGACGAAACCGCCGGTACAAAAAGGGGGAAAAAGGATAGACATCCCTGTGGCGGAACACCCGAAAATCGTCCGGAGAAAGCTGCCCGGGGAGTTCGCTCCTCCGGAAAAGGCGGAAGTCGGGCAGATCACCATCTTGTCCCCGAAGCAGGCTGAAGTGAATGAGAAGACCTCCCGTAAGCTGATGGAACTTTCCACCTTTAATGAAGGAGTGGACGCGTTGGCGAGCGGAAACTACCTGGAGGCGGTGCTGAACTTCAACCGGACCCTCTCCGTTAACCCTCTCAATGTCCGGGCCTGTAACAATCTCGGGCTGGCCTTGATGGAAACGGGAAAGGGGAAAGCCGCTGAAGAGGCCTTCCGCAAGGGGCTCGTCATCGACCCCGGGGATGTACGGTGCCTGAACAATCTTGCCCTCCTCTATATCCAAAGAGGAGAACCTGCCCGATCCCTCCCCTTGCTGGAGCGAATTGTTAAAGACCATCCGGGAGATGCCGTTGCCTGGACCAACCTGGGGGTGGCTGAAGGAAGAACAGGGAAAGCGGCTGCCGCCGAGACCGCCTACCGCCGGGCACTGAAACTGACCCCCGGGGATTACCGGGTCCATTTCAATCTTGCCCGAACCCTTGAAAAGGAGGGGCGGCTTATCGAAGCGATCTACTATTATCGGGCCTGTTTGCGGTTCCTTCCTTCGGCGGAAACCGGTCGGGCCCGGAAGGTGATCGCTCATCTGAAACAACTCCGGTCATCCCTCACCATTCCCGCCGTCCGGAAGTAATTCTGCACATAAATGGTTGCAATCATTCACTGTAGGATTTCTTTTCAATCATAACCTGCTGATTATAAAGAATTTTACGGTGAGACCCCGATTTTTCTCCCCAATCTGTCGGTTTTTCGTACAGGTTCCCCTTTGGTAGGGATGGGATCTGCGGCATTTGCCCTTTATCCATGCCGTAAATGTTCTGCAAAATGAATAGGTTACTGTAATATATTAATATTGGCATCGATTATGCATTCATGCTATGCAGTTATTGATTACTGCATTTTATATGGCTTGTTTGAAAAAATATTAAGGAGGTACGGATCATGATCAAGAAAATGTGGAAAATTACGATGGTTGCCTTCCTCGGGGTTTTATTCTTGGCGCCGGATCTTTTCGCTTTCCCGGTGCTGGGATATGTCGATCCTGGTTTCGGTTCTGGCTATTCCTTGTCGACGACAAAGGTCGGGACGGCCACTTACACATTCAAAAATCTTGTCTCCGGATCAAACCTGAATCTTCAGTCGATTTCTCTGGATTTTGAGAAAGATGTTTTTGACATGGACAACACCTCTCCTGTGTCGGGAAGCCTTCCTCCGGGCTGGTACTTTGCTCCTCCTATAGACCTTGGAACATATTCTTTTCAGATTACATTTACGCCCGGATTTGGAATACCGGAAGGCGGAGAGCTTTCATTCCAGATGGATTATACACTATGGGATGATGCCCTTTCCCTGGATTGGGACGAAGGGGGATACTGGGAACAAGGCTTCGGAGTGAAATATACAGGTGTGCATTTGCTTGTACCCGGCGGTTCAACTGCTCCCGTCCCGGAACCTGCGACCATGCTCTTGTTCGGGATCAGTCTCATCACCGTTGCCGGGTATGGAAGGCATCGTATGAACCGTAACAACAGTTAGGGTGCGATTTAAAAGAGAATAAGGGGCTTTTCGGGAAGGCGTTTACAGTGATTGTAAGCGCCTTTTTCTTGTTTGCCCGGCATGGTGGTAAACCCGGTTCCGGTAACCGGGACGTGACCCTGACCAGGGGAAAGACAACCGGAATCGCAAGGGAATTGCCGGCAACGGCTGGGTCTGGAGGAAGCGATAGGATGTGAGTGATACATATGGACTTGATCCGGCGTCCTGGGAGGGCAAGCGTGCAAGAGATCACGAAGTCCGATCGCTGCTTGAATTTTTTTTCCGGTTGTGATAGAAAATGCGACATGGGGGGATCTTCAAGACCGCTGACAGGACTGATGAGCTGGGAACGGGTGGATGAACTGATTAAGCAGATCAGGTCCATAGGTCCCTGGTATATCTTTTCTCCCGCGGAAGGGGTTGATTCACTCTTTGAAGCAGGGGGGGAGGAGGCCTCTCGTTTTCTCGTCGCCCGTACGGAGGAGTTGAAAGCTCGTCCCTATGGTCCCGGATGGGTCTACGTTCATTCCCCCGATGCCCCCTCTTGGATCAAGATCTACGATCCCTGCAAATGCGGTTCTTCCTGCAGTATCACAACTCCCCCTGCTTGGTGGGAGATGGATTTGATCGATCCTGCGGATCGAATCGCCCCCGAGAATTCTTCGATGGAAGAAAAGAAGTTCCTTCTGCACTTTTTTAAGGGCAAATGACACGCACCCGGGGGAAATCACGCACCTCCTGAGATTCCTCCTGCCGGTTTTTCCACATTCGACCTTCTTGCAACATCTGTGTTTGCGGCATGGTATGAAAAAAACTTCTCAAATTGGGAATTTTTTTTCCTATATTGGGAAAAAATTTTCCAATTCACAGATCGAAAATATCCAGAATAGAGCATAATCCATCCATATACCAGTAAAAACAGTCCTAATTATCTGTTTTTTGAGGGTATATCCAAGTAATTGTGATTATGGCATCGTATTTGCTGTTATCGAGTATGGGAAGGGATGTTTCAGTGAGAAGAAAGGGGTGGTGTCGTCTTGAAGGAGCAAACCGAGAACCGACAAACGAATCGAGATCGACGCCGGAAACCGACGCCGATTTTCAGTCGGCATACCTTTTTCGGTCGCAGGAAATTGAACCGTCGAAGCTCCGACAGACATTACAATTACTATGTTGATTTATACAGTGCCCGCCTTTTTCTCATCCTCCTTCTGATTGTCATCATGTCTCTCCTCGATGCCGGTTATACCTACCGGTATATCTCGATGGGCGGCAAGGAGCTGAACCCGGTCATGGACTATTTTCTGAGCCGGGGAGTTTTCTCCTTTTTTTCTTACAAGTTCGTGATGACGGCTATCGGGGTTTTCGTCCTCTGTCTCCATAAGAACTTCCTCTTTGCCCGGAACATGATTTCCGTGATCCTGGTCAGTTATATCCTCCTCATGTTCTACCATGTCTCCATTCTCTACGCTACGCTTCAATAAAGGCAGAGGCACAGAGTTCAAAGGCAAACGTGGTCGCCACCCATCAAGATTGATACTGTGCACTAATTATAATCCCCCTTTTCAATATGATTAAGAATTTCCAGTTCCCCGATCCCCAATCTCTGTCAAGGTCTGCTATCCAAAGATCTTCTTGACGGGCTCGGGAAGTTCAACTATAGTAAAGTTCCCGGAAAGGATTTTTGAGCCCTTTTCCTGCCGTTTTTTCCCAATTGCAGGTCGTTTCCATGGAGTCCTTTACAAATATCGTCAAAAAGATCGATTCGGTCCTTTCGGTGAATCAGAATATTGAGATCACTTTTGACCATCCCGATTTCATGGTGGAATACAAAAGCCGGGTGGAGAGCATTCTGACCGACGGCATTGCCGTGGCTCCACCCACACGCAGGTGTATTGACGTCGGTACCTCCTGCTGGGTCTATTTTTTGACCAAGGGACAACGCTACGGCTTTTCAAGCCGGGTGAGAGGCTATGGAAAGGAGCGGGTCGTCCTGTTGCTCCTAGCCCGCCCCCAGGAGATCCTGCGCCTTCAGCGGAGAAAATATTTCCGTGTTCCCGTCGAGATCCCTGTCGATTTCCAGGTACGGGAAGAAACAGAGACGTCTCTCCTGTCCGGTGTGATCCGCAACATCAGTTCCGGTGGTGTTCTCCTGATAGTCTCCCGGGATGTAGTTCCAGTGGGCAAAGAACTGCGGCTGCGTTTTACCCTGAGTTCCGAGATTTCCCTTACGGAGATTCCGGGAAAAATC
This sequence comes from Deltaproteobacteria bacterium, assembly GCA_013151235.1. Lineage (NCBI taxonomy): Bacteria > Pseudomonadati > Myxococcota > Myxococcia > Deltaproteobacteria bacterium. The sequence goes on from JAADIO010000032.1 coordinate 38,567, forward strand.
GTCCGTGTGGAAGAGGCGAAGAACGGAAAGAAATATGAATACGGTGTGGAGTTCATTGATGTCCATAATCGTCTCCGGGATATCATCATGCGTTTTGTTTTTAACCGCGAAATTGAGTTGAACCGTTTGAGGCGGAGATAACCTGCCCTCGTATCCGGGGCTCGGATCGTCTTGCGGAGCCGGCGGAAACTGTGATATAAATGCACAATCTCCTGTGACCTATCCTGTGACGAAAAGAGGGCTTTTATGGAAGATTCTACGGGTAGTTTTACCTTTGTATTGCATGCACATCTTCCCTATGTGGCTTCTCACGGGAAGTGGCCCCACGGTACCGACTGGCTGAATGAAGCGGCTGCCGAAACCTATCTCCCCCTGCTGAACGTATTTCACCGGCTCCTTCAGGAGGGACTCACCCCCCGGGTGACCCTCGGCATTACGCCCGTTCTGACGGAGCAATTAGCGGATCCGGGTTTTAAGGAAGAATTTAAGACCTACCTTGTCCAGAAGCGGGAAGCAGCCCGTGCCGATCAGCGGGAGTTTCAGCGGACCGGAGAAAAACATCTCCGTGAAGTTGCTCTTTACTGGGAAGAGGTCTTTGACGCACGATTACGGGAATTCACCAAAATCTACGGGGAGGACCTGGTCGGGGCCTTCCGGTCGTTGCAGGATCGGGGGGCGATCGAGATCATCACCTGCGGTGCCACCCATGGTTATCTCCCGCTGATTGGAAGGGACGAATGTGTTCAGGCACAGATCCGGCAGGCCGTCCGTTCCTATGAACGGCATTACGGTAGGCGGCCGCGGGGAATCTGGCTGCCGGAATGTGCCTATCGGCCCCGGTATGAATGGAAACGGCCCCTGAAGGAGAATGTCAAGGATCCTGCCGTTCTTCGGAAGGGGGTGGAGGAATTCCTGGGCGAAGAGGAAATCGACTTCTTTGTGATCGATGCTCACCTCCTGCGGGGCGGGAAGGCGATTGGGGTTTATCTCGACCGGTTCGAGGGATTGCAGCGGCTCTGGGGACAGTTTGCCGACCGCTACAGCCCGACAAAGGAAAATACGGAACGTTCACCCTATCACTCTTACTATGTCGGCTCCTTCGGGGAGGAAAAAAAACGTCCTGTTTCGGTCCTCACCCGGGATCCCCGGACAGGGATTCAGGTCTGGAGTGGAGAGCACGGGTACCCCGGCAATCCGGATTATCTCGACTTTCACAAGAAACATTTTCCCGGCGGTCACCGCTACTGGCGTGTGACCGATGCGAAAGCGGACCTGGCCGACAAGCAGCCCTACGACCCCCGGAAGGTGCCGGAGATCGTGAGTCAACAGGCGGAACATTTCGTCGAACTGGTCAGGGAGATTCTTGCCGAGGCCCGGAAGAAAGGAGTGGAACAACCGTTGTTAACGGCTCCCTACGATGCAGAACTCTTCGGTCATTGGTGGTATGAAGGACCGGAATGGCTCTATGAGGTTCTGAAAAGACTCGACCGTGATCTTGAGGTCGATTTGACGACCGGTTCCCGTTATCTTTCCCGCTGTCCGAACACTACCGTGATCTCCCTGCCGGAAGGCTCCTGGGGGGAGGGAGGGTTTCACTGGATCTGGCTCAATGAATGGACGGAGTGGGCCTGGAAGAAAATCTACGCGGCGGAGGACCGGATGGTGGATCTGGCCGGCCGGTTCCGGGGCCGGACGGAGATTCCCCTGGTGCGGGTCTTAAATCAGCTTGCACGGGAACTCCTGCTTCTTGAAAGCTCGGACTGGCCCTTCTTGATCAGTACTCTGAGTGCCGGGGATTACGCCGAACTGCGAATCACTGAGCATGTGGAGGCCTTTCGAAGACTCGCCGATCTGGCGGAAAAAGTTGCGGAACGGAAGGGATTCAAAGAGGAGGAAGAAGAGATGCTGACTCTTTACGAGACACAGGACCACCTTTTTCCCGATATTGATTATCGTTGGTGGGCCGAGGTTGATTATCCGGTTCGGGCGTAGCATCTTTTCAGCAACAACAGTAGTCGCAGGGAGGAGAAGTGATGCCGGAAGAGAAGAAGGAAAAAAGTTTTGTTTTTGTGGACAAGCGCAAGGTGACGGAACGTGAGGATTCGGAGCCGAAGGCCGGTACGAAACCGCCGACAGTGAGCGCCGAAGGATCAACGGACCCGCAGGCAGCCCCGGGACCCTCGGCGGAAACGCAAGAGGAGCGGGGCCGGGAAGAACCGCTCCCCGAGATTGATTTCAACTCCTTTATTCTTTCTCTTAGCAGTTCGGCCATGATGCACTTGGGACTGCTGGCCAACCCCGTGACGGAGAAGACGGAAGAGAATCTGCCCCTGGCCAAACAGACGATCGATATTATTTCAATGCTCCGAAAAAAAACCGAGGGAAACCTGAGAGATGAAGAATCAAAATTTCTCGAAGCGATCCTCTATGACCTTCGCATGAACTTTGTGAAAATCAGTCGGCGGAAAGATTAACCGGGATAGAAGGGGAGACGGCTATGAAGAAGTTCATTATCATTGCAGTCGGTCTGGTTGTTGTTGTCGTTGTCCTTCTGGCCGGACTGGCGGCGGTCTCGCCCCTTTTCCTGAACAAGTACAAAGAACCGATCCTGGCCCGGGTGGAAAAGACGATCGACCGGAAGGTTGAACTGGGCGATATCCGCCTGACCCTTTTCACGGGGATCGGGGTGCGTCTGTCCGATCTGATCGTGGGCAATGTCGAGGGGTTTCGGAGTGAACCGATGCTGACCATGAAGGGACTCGACCTGAAGGTCAAGCTCCTTCCCCTGCTTCGAAAGAAGGTTGAAGTGGAGCGGGTCGTTCTCCGGGAACCCAGAATCGTGATCGAAAAGAATGAAGACGGGGTGTTCAATTTCTCGGACCTTGTCGGCGGCGACCGGTCGGCCCCGCAGGAGTCGAAAGCCCCTCCCGCTTCCGGGACCGATTCCCCCTCGGTCCTGGGCGCTCTGCTGGTCTCCCGGATTCGTATCACCGGGGGACGCCTGGCATACTATGATGCAAAAATTCCCGTGTTGCAGGAGGGGGTGAAGATCGAAAACCTGAACCTCAACCTGGAGAATGTCTCACTCGATCGTGCCGTCTCCTTTTCCCTTTCCTTTGGCATCAACCGCAAGAAGACCGATCTTCAGTTGAGCGGGACCGTCGGCCCGGTGGGGCGGAAGATCGATCTGAAGTCGATGCCCCTCTCCCTGCAGGTGGCCGTCCACGATTTTGACCTGACCCGGCTTATGCCCTATCTGGGAGAGAATCCGACGGTGATGATTCGGAAGGGGACCGTGGAGATCACGGGGGACTTGGCCGGGGACCCGGAAACGGGGTTGAATATCAAAACTGAAATGCGGCTCAACGCTTTGACTGTACAGGGTCCTGAAAAAGGGGAGACGCTGGTTCGGGATCTGAACATGCAGGTCCGCAAGGAGGTGTTGCTGGAACTGAGCAGAAATCGCGTGTTGGTGAAAAAGAACGAGATCAACGTCGGGTCTGCGACCCTCCGCTTTACCGGAGAGATCAACCACCTGAAAAGTAATCCGGAGCTGGCCCTGAAGATGGAGAGTGATGGGATCCCCCTGGCCGGGTGGGAGAAATTCTTTCCCGCCCTAAAGGGCGTCGGCCTCGACGGATTGCTTCGGACCGATGGGACGGTGTCGGGGCATCCGTCCGGAAAGATGCAGGTCGTGCTGAATTTTTCTTTTCCGAACCTGGTGGTTCGGCTCCCGAAGAAAGAACCGGCCGCGGTGCGGGAGGAAAAGGTGGGGACGCTTTTCTTGCCGGGGACGGCTGCGGCGGCGGAGAGGCCGGAGAAGGAGGCTCCGCAGGGACCGTCCTCTCCCTCTCCCCTTCCTGAGAACATCGACATCAAGGGGGTCGTGGAGGTTGCAAAAGGAAAGATCGACAACCTGACCTTCTCCCGGCTTCATGCCAATTACGGAAAGGTGGGCAATCGGATCTTCCTGAAGAATCTTTCCGTCCGTGGTTTCGGCGGGGAGGGGGAGATCAAGGGCGCGGCCGGGATCGACTTCGGAAAGAAGCCTCCGGCCTATCGGACGAACCTTCAGTGCAGTCGGGTTGACCTGTCGGTCCTCCAGGAAGTCTTTCCCGCGCGGAAGGAGAAGGTCGGAGGTCTCCTCAGTGCGGATCTGAAGGTCGAAGGTGCAGGGTTCGGCATGAAGGAGATTGAAAAAAATCTCAGCGGCGGCGGGAGTTTCAAGATCGACCAGGGTGCCCTGCAGAATGTAAATATCGAGGAACGGGTCATCAAGACGGTCGCAGAAAAACTCAATCTTCCCGTTGTTTCCGTGGCTCGGATGACTGGGGTGGAAATCACTCCGGGGAACCGGACACCTTTTGAGAAGTTGCAGGGGCTCTTCCGGATCGGCGGCGGTAAAATCGACATCCTCAATGCCATTCTCACCTCACGGGATCACGGGTTCTCCACGACCGGGGTTGTGGGGCTCAACGGAAAGATGGATCTGGCGGCTCGTATGATCCTGCGCAAGGTGGGAAAGGCCTCGGGGCGGAAATTCACCTACTATCTCGTGGATGAACAGAACCGGAAATACATTCCCTTCAAGGTGACGGGGGATGTGGCGAGTCCGAAGGTTAAAGTCGATCTTGATGCCCTTATCCGGGGGCAGGCGAAGAGGGCGATCAGGAAGGAAGAAAAGAGATTGGAGGATCGCCTTGAAAAGAAACTCGGCCCCGGAGGAGGGAAGATATTAAAACCCCTGAAGAGGTTATTCAATTTTTAAAGCATGTTCTAAAAGATTCTGGGGGAAAAGGTGTTGCCGTAAGCCGCCGGGCATATCTCGTCATTCAACAATACTCGGAGTGTGAGCATGTCGATCGAACTGAAGGTGGAAGAGGGTTATCGTTTTGCTGTGACCTGCCGGGAACACACGGTCATCATCGATCAGCCGGTAAAAGAGGGCGGCACGAACCAGGGGATGGATCCGGTGGAGCATTTCATTACATCTCTCTCCGGTTGTGTCGGTTTTTATGCTGTAAACTTTATGAACCGGAAAAAGATCACAACCGGCGGGTTTCGGGTGACGGCGGACTGGGAGATGGCGAAGAATCCTTACCGGATCGGAAAAATCCGAATGACCCTCCATCTTCCTGCGGGCTTTCCCGCGGAGCAGCAGGAGGCGCTGCTGGCCGTCTGCCGAGGTTGTACACTCCATCATACATTAGAACAGGGGCCGGTTACGGAATATGCAATCCGTGAGGGGTGATGATTTCCCGATCATTCAGTTTTCCATGTGTTGCGGAAACTTGAAGTTTGGCGGGTCGCCCTGTATACTCGGATTATGGGGTTGACAATGCACCATCAGTCGGGCCGGCTTCTGGAGATCCTGGACAGTCTGAATATTCCGCTCCTTCTTCTGGATTCCTCCGGCAAAGTGAAGTCCCACAACGGTATGGTCGAGGAGATCTTCGGGTATTCCTCCGCCGATCTGATCGGTCTTCCCTCGAATAACCTGATTGCACGATTCATAGCGTCCGAAAGTCCGGTCGGCGTCTCCTCTTCGTCCCCCGATCCTTTCCATGCAGATCTTTCTTCCCCCCTGCAACGGGAGGTGACCTGCCGGAGAAAAAACGGTGGGGAATTCCCCGCACAGGTGACTTTCATCCCCTGGGGGGACGGGACCTTCCGGTTGATGGCGGTTCAGGATGTCTCCGGTCAACGGCGTCTGGAACAGCGTGCCACCCAGCGGACCAAGGAACTGACTCTCTTTAATACCTTCGCAGAGATCTTAAGCCGCGGTGGAAAACCCCGCGCGCTCCTGCAGGAGACCGTCGATATGCTTCCCGGGATCTTGGGGATTAAGGCCGCGATGATTCACCTACAGGATCAAGAGACCGGGAATCTTGTCCCCGCGGCCCGGCAGGGATTTGACGCTTCCTTTCTGGCTTCGGTAGGGGAGGTGGAACCGGGACAGGGGTTGTTCGGGAAGGTCCTGACCTCCGGGCTGCCTCTCCTCGTGGAGAAGGCCTCCGAGGATCCCCGAACGCTCAATTTTGATCTGCATCAGAGCGGTCTTCAAAGCTTTGCCTCCGTACCGGTTTCTTCAAAAGGCGCCGTCCGGGGGGTCCTGACCGTGGCGAGCCGGCGGGTCTCCTCTTTTACCGCCATGGACATGCAACTTCTTGATGCCCTCGGGAGCCAGTTGGGGATCGCCATTGAGAATGCGGAACTGATTGCCCAGCTCAAAGAGAAGATGAACCAGATCGCCCTGACCAATGAATTGAGCGGGACGATCAATTCCAGCCTGAGTATCGGCACGATCTTCCGGATGATGGTTTCGGAAATCCGGAAGTTGATTGAATACGACCGTGCCGGCCTCTTGCTCTACGATGAGAAGAAGGGGAACCTGTTGATCTTCGCCCTCGATACGGGGCTGAAGACGGAGATGACCCGGGGGGTTAAGGCACCCATCGAGGGGACCTCGGCCGGTTGGGCCTTAAAGCATAACCGGCCATGGATCAATCGGGACCTGCTCTCGGAGATGCTCTTCCCGCTAGACGGAAAGCTGCGCGACGAGGGGATTCGCTCGACTATCAGCATTCCTTTGACCCAGGAGAAGAGGCTCGGCGTATTCAACCTCGATAGTCGGGAGGCGGCAAAGTATTCGGAAACGGATCTGCAGATCCTTCTGCCGGTGGCGAAACAGATCTCCATCGCGCTGGAGAATGCCCTCCTCTTCGAGGAGATCTCGAGGGAAAAGAAGGAGTGGGAGAAGACCTTTGATGCATTTACGGACATGGTTTGGATCGACGATCATCGTCAGCGGATCCTTCGGGCGAATCAAGCCCTGCTCCAGGGGGCAGAGGTGACCATGGCGGGGCTTTCGGACCTCCATTGCGCGAATCTGCTCGACCGGCTCGGCGTCGGTCCTTCCTGTCTGTGCTGCGAGACCGTAACCACGCAGCGCCAGACCTTCCGGGAGGTTCATGGGCGAGAGGGAAAGATCTTCCATTTCTGGGCTTATCCTCTCCTCGACGATGAGGGACAGCTCTATGCCGTCCTTCACTATCTCAAGGATGTGACGGAACGCAAAAGGCTGGAACAGCAGCTTCTCCGGGCGGACAAGCTTGCTTCCCTGGTGACGCTGGTGGCGGGAATCGCTCATGAGATCAACAACCCGCTCGGGATTATCGCCGGTTATGCCGAGGCCCTCCTTGATCGTGCCGGAGATCCTGCTCTTCGGGGGATGGAAGCCTTTGAGGATTTTCCCGAGTATCTGGATACCATCCACAAGGAGATCTTTCGCTGCAAGGAGACCCTGGGAAGTCTCCTGGAGTTTGCCCGGCCCCACGGGAGAAAGTCCCGGGAACTCGATATCAATGAACTGCTCAAAGAAGTGATCCTCCTGGTGAATCACAAGGCCAAACGTCTTCACTGCCGGATTGAGCATCAGCTCAACCGGGAACTGCCGAAGATCTGTGCCGAACCGGGGAGTCTGCGACAACTCTTCATGAATATCATCATTAATTCCCTCTACCATACGCCGGAAGGGGGAAAGATCGAGATTACGACGGAACTCAACCGGAACGATCCGAAAGAGATGATCCAGGTGGCGATTCGTGACACCGGTCCGGGGATCCGACACGAGGTGATCGACAAGATTTTTGATCCCTTCTTTACGACCAAACCGGTCGGGGAGGGGACCGGATTGGGGCTTTCCATCTGTCACAAAATTGCAGAGGAACACAACGGGGTGATCGATGTCGAAAGTGAGGTCGGCCGCGGCACGACCTTCTTTATCAAGCTGCCTGCGAAAGGGAACCATGGCCCGGATACTTGTCGTTGACGACGAAGAACCCTTTCGTCGCCTGCTGAAAAAAGAACTGACCCGGAAAGGGTTTTCCGTTGAGGTGGCCCCGGAAGGGGAAACGGCGCTGAAACTTTTGAAGGAGAGTGTCTTTGATCTGCTTCTCCTCGATGTTCTGATGCCGGGACTGGACGGAATTTCCGTGATGAAACGGCTGCGTAAGGACCCGACGGCGCCGCCGGTGATCGTCTTGACGGGGAAGGCCACGATTGAAACGGCGGTCGAGGCGATGAAGAACGGCGCCTATGACTATCTGACGAAACCCTACAAGCTTGATGAGTTGGAAATCGTCATCAACCGAGCCTGTGAATTCGGGAATTTGAAACACAAAAGCCGGGTACTTGAGCAGGAGCTGGTTCGAAAAGAATCCAAGGTTGAATTTATCGGGGAAAGCCCGCAGTTCCAGGCGATTTTGACGCTGATTCGCAAGATCGCCCCCACCGACTCCACGGTTCTTATCCAGGGGGAAAGCGGCACCGGCAAGGAGTTGGTGGCGAATGCCATCTGGCATCACAGCCGTCGGAATAATCTGCCTCTTATCGCCCTGAACTGTGCCACCCTTTCCGAAACCCTCATGGAATCGGAACTTTTCGGACATGAAAAAGGCGCCTTTACCACGGCTTACCGGACCAAGTACGGTATCGTAGAGGTTGCCGATAAGGGGACCCTCTTCCTGGATGAGGTGGCCGAGATGCCGATGGGACTCCAGGCCAAGCTCCTCCGCTTTCTTGATCGGGGGGAGTTCCGTCGTGTGGGCGGAAACAAGACCTTGCAGGTCGATGTCCGGATGATTGCTGCGACCAACAAGAATCTGGAGGAACGGGTTCGGCGGAAAACCTTTCGGGAAGATCTTTTCTATCGCCTCCATGTGATTAATATCAAGATTCCGCCGCTTCGCGAACGTCCGGAGGATATCCGGGACATTGCCCTTCATTTTGCCAAACAATATTCCCGCAAAATAGGAAAGTCGGTCTGGAAGATTGACGCCGATGCCCTGGGGATTCTCCGGCGTTATGCCTGGCCGGGAAATGTTCGGGAGCTGGAAAATGAAATCGAGCGGAGTGTGATCCTCTGTGAAGGCGAGGCGATCGGTGTCCACGACCTTTCGATCGCCGATCGGGTTGCAACGCCCACCTCCGGGACGCAGCCGATGCTGGAGGAGATCGAGAAGGAGTGTATCCTCAGGGTCCTCCGGGAGACCGGCGGCAACCAGACCCGGGCCAGCAAAATCCTCGGCATCAACCGTAAAACCCTCTACCTAAAACTTCGCAAATACGGTGCACTTACATCGCAGGATAGCGAGATTCCCCCTGAGGTATAGTACCCCGCATGGCGGGGTAATTTTCCCCGCCTTAGATCTTCTCCTCTTTGGGAAATTCAACATTAACTTTCTTAAATCAACAGGTTAAATGTTTGATGCTGTTATGGCATGGGATTTGCTGTTCTATTACGGTATGAACGATATCCTTTTATGCTCATCGGATCCGATCTTCATAAAGAATCTCTACGGGATTCTCCGGGAGGACGGTTACCGTGTCGATATTGCCGGCCATGCGTCTATGGCCGTCCGGATGGTTTTTGAAAAGAGTTTTGCAGCGGTGATCCTCGATTCCGATGCTGTCGGTATGTCTTCGGGGGAGGCTGCACGTATCATTTTGAGAGTCATCTCGGGGATCCCTGTAATTCTTGCAGGGGAAAGTCTGTTACCCGAGGGGGCGTTTTCGATCAGCAAACCTCTGGATCTGGAGGAGGTCCTGGAGGTTCTTCGAACCGTTCGTTTAATTCATTTTCCGGAAAGGAGTGTGAGCGGCCTATGACACCACGAGAGATTATTTTGCAGGCCTTTGAAGGGGGGAAGCCCGAGCGGGTGCCGGTTTCTCTCTTCGGTGCCGGCATGTGGAGCATCAAGAGTTTTGAAAGCAGTTTCGAGGAGTTGTCGACCGATGCAGCGAAGATGTCGGATATGTTGGTGACCCTGTCGGACAAACTGTTGTGTGATATTGTCTATGCCGGCTCCGGGTACAACAACTTTCACGCCGCTGCGTTCGGCGGGGAGATCAAGTTTCGTTCCATGGGAGCGCCGGATCTGAAGGAACATCTCGTTTCCTCCGTGGAGGACATTGAAAAATTTGATCTATCGGCGCTCGACAATGAAGCGACCCTCAATATCGTCAAGGATGCCCTGCATCGTACACGGGAACAGATCGGTGACAAATATGTGGTGAGCATGACGGCCTGGGGACCCTTTACCCTCGGGGCACGTTTCGTCGGGGAAGAGACGATGATGAAGGCGACCTTCAAGAATCCCGACCTGGTCCACCGGGTCACTGATTTTGCAACGGACCTTCTGATCCATCTTTATGAACCCCTGGTTGATGACGGGACGCTGGAAGTGATCAGTCTGGCCGATCCGACGGCCTCGGGGGACCTGATTTCCCGCAAGCAGTTTGAAAAGTTTGCCGTTCCCTACCTGAAAAAGTTTACCGACTGGGCCAGATCGAAGAAGGCGTATACCCTCCTGCACATTTGCGGGAATACGACGGACCGCCTGGATGTGATGCCCGGGACCGGGGCGAGCTGTATCAGCCTGGATCACAAAACCGATATCGGGAAGGCCTATGAGGCACTCCACGGAAGGATCTGTTTTGCCGGCAATGTGGATCCTGTCGGTGTCATGCTTCAGGGCTCGGTCGACGATGTGGAGAGGGCCTGCCGGGAGGTGATCGAAAGGGCCGGCACGGAGGGGGGGTTCGTTCTCATGCCGGGATGCGATATTCCGCCGACCGTCCCTTATGAAAATATTCGGAAATTCATCCAGGTCGCGCGGGAGTGGAAATTGACATAAGGCGAAGAGGGGGTAGTAAGTCCGTGTTGTTCAGGTCCCATTGACCTTGTGAGAGAGGGGGTTGTGATGGGTACATTCTGGGAAAATCTCAAAAATATGTTTGTGCGGACTGTTCCTCCGGGAGCAGCCGGGCAATCGCAGAAAGGAGCTGCCATGGCTGACGAAAAGAAGATGACGCTGGAAGAAGTAAATCAGTATATGCAGGAAAAGTGCGGGTTCGTGCCGAGGATGTTCAAGATTATCAATACCGTGACGCCGGAGCCCGGCCGAACCTTTGCCGATTTCTACGCGAGCATTTTCGGGGAGGGCGCACTTTCCAAGAGCGTCAAGGAATTGATGTTCATGTCCGGTGGTGTCGCCTACTGTTCGCCTCGCTGCATCATTCATGTCGTACCGGCGATCAATGCCGGTGCAACGTCGGAACAGGTCTTCGAGGCGGCGTCCGTCGGGATGATCCTGGCCGGTTTTGTCCCGAACGGTCCGGGAATTCCCTATGCCTTTGAATATGCCTTGAAGTGCATTGACATCGACACGAAGTTCCGGAAGGGCGAGGAGTGGGAATACCTGCCGCCCCCGAAATTTGATCACGGGATTTACTGAGCGCTTCAGCCGCGGGAGGGGGGAATCCCCCCTCTTTTGCCCCCCTCCTGCGGATTTTACCCATTTTTAATTTAAGGATGATACATATGTTCACCTTTGAAACGGAACAAAAGGTTTGCAAGATCGGCGGATTAAAGGTTGGAGGCCGACCGGCGGAAAATCCCCCTCTCCTGATTGCCTCCATGTTTCATAACAAGGACCGAATCCTGCAGGATCGTAAAGGGAATTTCGACCGCGTCCGGGCGACAGAACTGATCCGGAAGCAGGAAGAGCTGACCGAAGCCACCGGCATTCCCGGTATGGTGGCCATGATGGCCAATTCCGCCGGGGAAGCAAAGATCTATATCGATTTCTTTGTGGAAACCACCGACATGCCCTTCGCCATCGATATGTGGGTTGCCGAGAAACGGATGGCCGCGACGGAATATGTGGCGAAGTTAGGTCTGCAGGACCGGTTTGTCTATAACAGTATTACCCCCTGGGACAAGGACATTCCGGGGCAGGTGCAGCGGGTCAAAGAGCTCGGCATCAAACACGTATTTGTCCAGGCCTTTGATGATGCCGATCAGTCTCCGAAAGGACGGCTGACCTCATTGGAAAAATTGCTTGATCAGGGAGCGGGTGATTTCGAGTCGGTCCTTGTCGATTCCTCGGTGATGAATCTTCCCGCTGCCTCTTTCTCCATGCTGGCAAACCGGATGATCAAAGAGAAGTTAGGGCTCCCCTGCGGAAGCGCCTATTCCAATGGCACCCACATGTGGAAAGAGGCCAAGGAGATCTGGGGGCTCGACGGTTTCAAGGCGATGGATGCTGTGGCCCAGGGGATGTCGACGGCCCTCTGGTCGGATTTTAATTTTTACGGTCCCATCGTGACGGCGCCCCGGATCTTCCCCGGTGTGGCCACGGCAAACATCCTGCTTTCGACCCTGGTCTTTGATGAAACCGGGGAGGTCTCGGAAAATGAAGACCTGCCGATCCGGAAGCACTTTTCGGAATTTCTTGAGAAGATGATCGCCGGTGGTGCAAGAAAAAAGGCGCAGGCCCGATAATCGATAACCCTAATATCAGAAGGAGAAAACGTTTTGACGGAAACCATGACATCAAGAGAACGGGTACTGAGACTGTTTCGGGGGGAACCGACGGATCGTCCGGCCTGTTTCAGCGGGATGGGTAATGCGACAACGGAAGGGCTGAACCAGCTCGGCTACAAGTTTGCCCAGGTTCATCTCGATGCGAAACAGATGGCGGAGACGGCCATGACGACGCCCCGGCTTTTCGGGTTTGACGCCTGCGTCCTTCCGTTTGACCTCTGTGTCGAAGCGGAAGCGATGGGCGCAAGGATCAATACCTATTCGAACTCGGACGACCTGCTCTATCCCACGATCAAAGAGAAGGTAATCCATGGCGAAGAGGAGATGGAGATCAACCTCCCCTCCGACCTGGTCACGCGCGGGCGGATCCCCCTCATGAAGGAGGCGATCGGGATCGCCAGGGAAACCATCGGAGAGACCGTGGCGATCGGTTCTTACCTGCTCGGACCGTTTACGCTCGCCGGTCAGATCATGGAACTGAACGATCTGCTGAAACTTTCTTTCAAGAAACCGGACAAGGTCGGGAAACTTCTGGCCGATCTGACCTGCGTGATCGTGGCGGTTGCGAAGGAGTATGAAGCGGCCGGTGTTGACTACCTGACGGTACGGGAGATGGGTGCAACCTCCGACGTGTTGAGCCCCAGGGTTTTCAAGAGCCTGATACTGCCCCATCTCAAGAATATTTTCGAACAGATCAGTGTTCCCAGTGTGCTGCATATCTGCGGCAAGACGAACAACATCGTCGTTCCGATGGTGGAAACGGGTGCGACGGCCATCAGTGTTGACCAGAAGAATGATGTGGTCGACAGCCGGAAAAAGCTCGGATCCGATGCCCTGATTTTCGGGAACTACGACCCCTATAACGTGCTTGTTTCGGGTACGCCGGAACTGGTCAAAGAGGCGATGCAAAAGTGTTTGGAAGACGGCGTCAGTGCCGTCTGGCCCGGCTGTGATATCTGGCCCACGGTGCCGGCGGAGAATTTTAAGGCCATGATGGAAACCATGAATGAATAGTCAGGAGGCATGGAATGGCAACTGAAGAGAGAACCCGGGAAATCCTGGAGAAAATGGAGAAAGCCGTGATTGAGTATGACGAAGATGCGGCCAAGGAGGGTGCCCAGGCGGCCCTCGATGAAGGGGTCAATCCCAATGATGCCATCTTCGACGGTCTGGTCAGCGGGATGCAGGAAGTCGGCAAGCTCTTTGAGGCCGAAGAGTATTTCGTCCCGGAGCTGCTCATGTGCGCCGATGCCCTTTATGCCGGTCTCGATATCTTAAAACCCCATGTGAAACAGCTCGACCTGGGGGTGAAAGGCTCGGTGGTGATCGGTACCGTGGAGGGAGATGTTCACGATATCGGGAAGAACATCGTGAAGATGATGTTCGATGTCGCCGGGTTTGAGGTCCATGACCTGGGACGGGATGTGCCGCTGGATCAGTTTGTTGAGGAACAGATCAAAACCGATTCCGAACTGGTCTGCCTCTCCGCCATGATGACGACGACCATGATGGGGATGCAGAAGGTCATCGAGGACCTGAAGAAGAAGAATCCCGATATCAAGATCATGATCGGCGGTGCTCCCGTTTCCGGTGATATCGCCGAGAAATGGGGAGCGGACGGCTATGCCGATGACGCGACCAATGCCCTCGCAGATGCCATCAACATGGTCAGCTCTCTGAAAAAGATGAAGGAAGAAGCGGAAGCCAGGGAAAAACGGAAGTGAGCAGTGCATTCTTGAAAAAGATGCTCCTCGGTTCCGGGGCGACCGTGGTGGGTGTGGCGGAACTGGATGCGTATCTTGACGGAGAGATCCGTCATCTCAACCGAGGGGTTTCCATCGCGGTGGACCGGACGCTTCGGGAAGATACCCTGAAACATCTGGGCCGGCTGCAGAAAAAAGTGGTCCGCTATCTGAAAGGGAAGGGATTCCGTACCCTCAGTATCCCCCCTGATTCGGACCGCATCCGGAATAAGTTTGTTGCCGAACTTTATTCCCTTTTGACCCACAAGATGGCAGCCACCTGCGCGGGGATCGGCTGGATCGGGCGGAATGGGTTACTGATCAGTCCCCATTTCGGGCCGCGGCTTTCCCTGGCGACGGTCCTGACCGATGCGCCCCTGAAGAGCGATATTCCCTATGAACAGAGCCGTTGCGGCAATTGCCGGCTTTGTGTTGACTACTGCCCGTCGAAGGCGATCACGGGCAAAACCTGGTCCCGGCGGGACCCTTACAGCGGCCTGGTCAAGCCCCACCGGTGTCGTGTACACAAAGAGGGGGCCCGGGGAGTGACGGATCGGCCCAATTGCGGTCTCTGCCTGCAGATCTGCCCCTACGGGCGGGCGAAAGGGAGGACCAAACCGAAAGATGTTATGGAGATTGTATAAAGATGAGCAGCAAATATAAAGTGAATTTTCAGCCCTCGGGAAGTCGGGGGGAAGTGGATGCAGGGAAAACCCTCCTTGATGCGGCCCAGCGTTTAGGGGTTGATCTGGAATCAGTCTGTGGCGGCAAGGGGACCTGCGGGAAATGCAAGGTCCGTGTTGAGGAAGGATATTTTGAAAAAGATGCCATGGAATCAAGAATGTCCCATCTGTCTCCTCTGACGGACGTGGAACGCAAATTCATCAAACCGGAAGACGGACCCCGAATGCGTTTGGCCTGTGCCGCCGAGGTGCGGGGGGATGTGAAACTTTTCGTGCCGGAAAAGTCCCGTGCCGGGAAACAGATCGTTCGCAAGGCCGCAAAAGATATTACGATCGCCCTCGACCCCGCCGTGAAAAAATATTGTATCCGGCTGGATGCCCCGACCCTGCACGATCTTTCCAAGGGGGATCTTGAACGGATTCTGGGGGCGCTGAAAATGGAGTACAACCTGGAAAACCTTGCCATAGACTATCTGGTCCTCCAGAAGCTCCAGGATATTCTTCGGGCCGGGAACTGGGAGGTGACGGTTTCGGTCTGGAAAGGCAAAGAGATCATCAAGGTGGAGCCGGATTTTGTGGACGTCTCCTACGGTCTGGCCGTGGATGTCGGGACGACGACGGTGGCAGCCTATCTGTGTGATCTGAACACGGGCAAGGTGCTTAACACCGAATCGATGATGAATCCCCAGGTCCCGTACGGCGAAGATGTCATGTCGAGGATTACTTACGCCATGACCCATGACGACGGTCTTGCGATCATGCAGAAGGCAATCATCGAGGGCTTAAACGATCTGATTGAGAAGATTACCGCCGACATCCGTTCCAACGGAACGCCCGGCGGTACCTCCATCGTCGATATGACGGTGGTTTTTAATACCGCCATGCATCACATCTTCCTGGGATTCAACCCGGTCTACATCGGACGGTCTCCCTTTATTCCTGCCGTGCAGGATTGTGTTGATCTCAAGGCACGGGATCTGGGACTTCAAATCAATGAAGCTTCCTACATTCATGTCCTTCCCATTGAGGCCGGTTTTGTCGGCGCCGACAATGTGGGGGTTCTCATCGCCGAAGAGCCGTACAATTCCGAGGACAATGTCCTGATTATCGACATCGGGACGAACGGTGAACTCCTCCTCGGGAACAAGCATGCGGTCTGTTCCACTTCCTGCGCTACGGGACCGGCCTTTGAAGGGGCCCAGATCAAGTTCGGAATGCGAGCCGCCCCGGGAGCGATTGAAAAGGTCCGGATCGATCCGGAGACGAAAGAGCCACAGTACAAGGTGATCGGCAAGGCCGACTGGCATACCCATATCAAGGATGTCAATGCCAAGGGGATCTGCGGTTCCGCCATCATCGACGTGATTGCCGAGATGTTCAAGGCGGGAGTCATCGACAAGTCCGGGAAATTCGTCAAGGATCTTGACATACCCCGCATCCGGAAGGATGCCGACGGCAAACCGGAGTACGTCCTGGCCTGGGCGGATGAAACCTCCATCGGGAGCGACATCACCGTGACGCAGGGGGATGTCCGGGCGTTGCAGCTCGCCAAGGGGGCACTCTACGCCGGGGCGAAACTGATGATGCAGAAGATGGGGATCGAAAAACTCGACCGGGTGGTTCTGGCGGGGGCCTTCGGGAGTCATATCAATACGGAGGCCTCGATGACCCTCGGGATGTTCCCCGATTGTGCCATCGAAAAGGTCTATGCCGTGGGGAATGCCGCCGGCGACGGGGCGATCATGGCCCTGCTGAACCTGGGGAAACGACGTGAGGCCGGCGAAAAGGCCCGGTGGGTCCGGTTCCTGGAGATTGCCGTGGAGCCGGAATTTGAAAAGGAATTCATGAAGGCGATGCATATTCCGCACATGAAGGATCCTTTTCCCAATCTCAAGTCGTTGCTGGAGAAGGACCATTTGCCGGTGACGATCAAGGGGTGAGACGTCGAAAATGACCCGTGTGAAAATCGACCCGGGCGTCTGTGGTTTTCCCGCTCTCGTGACGGTCGAAAAAAAGGACAGGCAGCACTTTCGGGTAACGATCGAGTCCAATTGTGAAATGGTACGGAAATTGGGAGAGGAAATTGCATCCCTGACGATGCAGGATGCCTTCATCCGGTTTTCCGATAACCGGGTCTATGAGAAGGCCTCAACCTGTCTGAAACACACGGCCTGTCCGGTCCCGTCGGGCATCCTGAAGGCCCTGGAGGTTGAGGCCGGTCTGGCGGTGCCGCGGAACGTAACGGTGGAATTTCTTGCCGGGGAGTGACAGTGATGAGCGACTATCTTCTGCATTGCCGGAAATGCGGTGCTCTTTTGCAGCCGCAAGAGTCCGCTTCCGGGGTTCATTGTCCCGATGCCTTGATGAAAAGTGAATTTCCCGACCGGCGGTTCCGCCTTGAGGGGCGTCGGGGGATCTGGCGCTTCAACTGGCTTCCGGTGCATGCACCCCGTGAAGATACCGCCGCACCGGTGGTTTATCACGCGGAGGGGCTGGGGCGGCGTCTTGGACTTCGGCATCTCTTTGTCGTATTCAACGGTTTCCGGCCGGAAAAGGGGGCGGAGATCGAGACCTGTACCTTCAAAGAGTTCGAGGCCGAGGTTGTTCTGCAAAACGCACGGGAACTTGGAAAGGGCGGCCTCGTCGTCGCCTCGGCGGGGAATACCGCCCGCGCCTTTGCCCACCTTTCGATTCGGACCGATTTCCCCGTGTTCATTGTGGTTCCACGCATGTGTCTTCATGAGATGTGGTTTCTGAAGTCGAAGGAGTCCGTTCCGACGGCTGTCCTGCAGGACGGTGACTATGCCGACGCCATCGATGTGGCCGAGCGGATCGCCCGGATTTCAGGTATTCCCTTCGAAGGAGGGGTACGCAATTCGGCCAAGCGGGACGGACTCGGTGTCGTACTGATGGAAGCGGTCTCCTTCCTCGGCCGCCTGCCCGATGCCTATTTTCAGGCAGTCGGGAGCGGCGCCGGGGCGGTGGCCACCTGGGAGATGGCGGAACGGTTTTTGCGGGACGGCCGTTTCGGGAACCGGCTTCCCCGTCTCCACCTGGCACAGAATCTCCCCTTTGCACCCATGTTTCATGCCTGGAGACGGGGGGAACGGAATCTGAAACCTGAGGACCTTGATCCGGGCCTGATTGAGAAGATTTCCACCCGGGTTCTGTCCAGTCGTTATCCCGCCTATTCGATTCTGGGGGGGGTCTACGATGCCTTGACGGCATCCGGGGGGAACATGTACGGGATTACCAACGGAGGGATGGCCGAGGCCCGGACGCTCTTCGAAGAAACGGAAGGGGTCGATATCGTTCCCGCGTCGGCCATTGCCCTGGCGGCACTGAAAGAGGCCGTAGCGGCGGAAGAGGTCTCTCCCGACGAGCTGATCCTGCTCAATATCACCGGGGGTGGGGAAAGGGCCATCCGGCGTGCGGGACGTGCCGTCCCGGTGGCGGGAGACGCAATCTCGAAAAATATTACGGATGATGAAATCGAAGAACTTTTATGCACAGTCCTGAAAAAGAGCTGATTTCGATTCTGAAAGGGGCGGGCGTCGATCTTCTAGCGACCCTTCCCTGTGACCGGGTGCGCAACCTGATCGCCCTTGCGGATGCATCGATTGACCGCATCCCTCTGACCCGGGAAGAAGACGGCGTCGGGATTTGTGCCGGAGCGGCCCTGGGCGGGCGGCGGCCGGCCATGATTGTTCAAAGCTCCGGGATCGGCAATATGATCAACGCCCTTCTCTCCCTGACCGGATTCTATGAACTTCCCTTGGCACTTTTCGTCAGTCAGCGGGGAGTCTATAAGGAGGGGATCGACGCCCAGGTTCCGATGGGCAAGGTCCTGCCGGGGCTTTTTGAATCCGTGGGGATCGGTTACACTCTGATCGACCGGTCCGAAGCGATCCCCGCCATCGGGAAGGAACTGGAGTCTCTCTACCGGGAGAAACGGATCCATGCTTTCCTGCTCAGCCCGGCCCTCTGGGAAGGCTCCCCCCTGGAGATTTCCCAGAGCCTCAAACGCCGCCATTGTGAAGCGATCGATCCTGAACGGGGTCGGGAGAATCCGGCCCCGGTCCTGACCCGCTATGGGGTCCTTTCGACCCTCTGTCCCGAACTGGAAGGGCAGGCGGTGATCTGCAATCTGGGGGTCCCGTCGAAGGAACTTCATGCCCTCCTTCCCCAACCATCGAATTTCTACATGCTGGGCAGCATGGGATTGGCGACGCCCATCGGTCTCGGTGTGGCCTTCTCAACGGACAAACCGGTTTTCGTCATTGACGGGGACGGCAGTCTGCTTATGAATCCCGGGACCCTGGCGACGGTCGCCATGGCCCGACCGGGGAACCTGACCATTATTGCTGTTGACAATGCCTCCTACGGTTCCACGGGGGATCAACCGACCCTGACGGCCGGTTGTGTCGATCTGGAACTGGTGGCCCGTGGATTCGGTATCTGTAACTCTGTGAAGGCTGCGTCCCGGGAGGAGCTGCGGGAGGCGTTGCAGACCCCCTTCGGCGGTGCCCTCTTTGTCCATGCCCTTGCCCTGCCCGGAAATGCCGCCGTCCCCAATATCCCCCTGGGTGCCCGGGAGATCAAGGAGGGGTTCCAGGCGTTCCTGGAATCCGGGAGGTTATAGGAATGATCGTCTCTTGTGGGAGTGGATGCAAGGGTTCAAGGATCGGGGAGACGGCCACCGTCCGGAGTTGAAAAGTGATCGGGGTTTTTCCGATACTTTTCCGGGATGGTTGCGATCCTCGGTACCGGGCTCAAGGGGTATTGATCGACCAGCAGCGTGCAGCCGTAACTCTTCCGTAATTGTTCCGCCGTCAAGACCTCTCCGGGGCGTCCGGTCTTTTCAATTTCCCCCTCCTTCAGAAGAAGAAGGCGGTCTCCGTAGAGGGCCGCCAGGTTCAGGTCATGGGAAATCATGATCACCGTGATCCGCCGGGTGCGGCGGAGCCGTTCCATCAGATCCATAATGCGGGATTGGTGGGAAGGATCGAGGGAGGCCGTCGGTTCATCGAGAAAGATGATCCGGGGTTGCTGGCAGATGGCCCGGGCGATCATGACTCGCTGCCGTTCTCCGCTGCTTAACTGATCCAGCCGTCTTTCCGCCAGGTGTGTAATGTCGGTAAAGTGCATCGCCTCTTCGGCAATTCGGTAATCCTCACGTTTTTCCATGCTCCAAAGCCCGAGATGAGGAGAGCGGCCCATCAGGACCGTTTCCGTAACGGGAAAGGGGAAATCAAGGGGGACCTGCTGTGGGACCACGGCGAGAAGACGGGAGAGGGATCGCCGTGAATAATGATGAAGCGCTTTGCCCAGAATGTTAATCTCCCCCCTTTGCGGCTGGATCATGCCGGCGCAGGCCTTGAGTAGTGTGGTTTTTCCCGCGCCGTTGGGGCCGATGATGATGAAGAATTCCTCCTCCGGGACGTGGAAGGTGAGCCCGTGAAGAATCCCTTTATGTGCATAGTCGAGATGGAGGTTTTCGACGGAGAGGGCGGTCATTGGTTTGCTCTCCAGAGAAGGTAGACAAAGAGGGGCGCTCCGATCATGGCCGTGATGATTCCCACGGGCATTTCCCCTCCGACCGACAGGATGCGTGCCAGGAGGTCGCAGAGAATCAGGTAGGTTGCCCCCCCCAGGATGGAAGCGGGGATCAGCAGGCGATGATCCGGTCCCAGCACCAGCCGCAGGAGGTGCGGAATCACCAGTCCGACGAATCCCACCAGGCCGGACTGACAGACCACCAGGCTGACCATCAACGACGTCAGGACCAGGAGAACCAGGGTGACGGTTTTGACATTTACCCCCATGGAGAGAGCGCTTTCCTTTCCCATTACGAGGAGATTCATCGGACGGGCCAGCAGAAAGATGACCAGGAAACAGAGCAGGATCGGAAAGAGGACCGGCAGTTGCCGGGTGCTGACCCGGGAGAGATCTCCCATCAGCCAGAAGAGAATCTGTTGGACCTGTTCGGATCGGGTAATCGAGATCAGGAAGAGAATGACGGCGGCGCAGAAGGCATTCATCATGACGCCTCCGAGGAGCAGTGCATCCCTGCTCTGCCGGGGCCGCCCCATGACGAGCAGGAGGATCAGGCCCAGGACCGCCATACTGCCGGTGAAGGCCGCCAGGGGGACTCCCGGAAAAGGGGAAAGCCCGGCCAGCAGCCCGCCGATCGCCCCGATTGCCGAACCGCCCGAAATGCCGAGGATGTAGGGTTCGGCCAGGGGGTTTCGCAGGAGTGCCTGAAAAACCAGCCCGCCGAGGGAGAGGGTGGAACCGACGGCGGCTGCCAGGATGACCCGGGGAATCCGGATGCGCCGGATGATGGTGGCGGCGATTGAGTTCTGATCTCCGTAGCCGGCCAGGATGGCGAGAGTCCCGGACAGGTCGCTGCCGGAAGAGCCCATGGAGACGCCGAGGAAGGCCGCGATCATCAGCAGTGTGCCGAAGAAGAGTGTGATCGTGATGAGCTTCCGGGGGAGAGGATGGAACCTAACGTTCATCGGTGCGCTTCCCTTTTTTCGCAACCTCCGGGTGAATAATCGCCAGCAGGGTCTCCAGTCCGTCGACCAGGTGGGGAGTCGGACGATCAAAGAGGTCGGAATCGACAAGATAGATCTTTCCCTTCCGGACGGCCGGGATTTGCGGCCACTTCCGCCAGCTCCCTTTCAGCCATTGCGGGGTATGACCGCCCGCCATGGAACTGATGATGACAATCTCCGGTTGAAGGGTCAGAACCTTCTCCCAGGTCAACCGGGGATAAGGGGCCTTCCCTGCGGTCACATTGGTTCCCCCTGCCAGGGTGATCAGTTCGTTGATGGAGGTCCGGCTTCCCACGGAGACCATCGGTTCGGCATCAATCTGAAAAAAGACACGAGGTCGGGTGTGGGTCCGGGCGACACGGGAGCGGACCCGGTCGATCCGCCGTTCCATATTCCGAACGATTTCCTCCGCACGGGTGGAAGCGTTCAGAAGATCTCCGATCCCTTTGATAGTCGTCATGATCCCCTGAAGGTTTAATGGATTGACGACATAAACCGGGATTCCGAGGGCCTCAATTCGCGCCACGATATATTTGGGATTGCCGTCTTTGATGGCCAGGCAGAGATCGGGGTGGAGAGCAACGATCCGTTCCAGGTCGAGGTGGACATAGGAGCCGACCCGGGGCAGGGCACGGGCCGCTTCCGGGGTTGTACTGAATCGGGTGACCCCTTTGAGGCGGGGGCCTTTGTTCAGAAGAAAAATGATTTCCGTGAGACTCGGTGCCAAGGCGATCACCCGCCGGGGGGAGGCCGGCACATCGACCCTGCGGCCCACCGGATCCGTGAGCGTACGGGCTGAGGCAATGGGAAGGAAAAGTTGGAGTGCGAGGAAGATCACCGGCAGGAGTATGCCGGGGGAAACTCTCCGAAAAGAGCCCTGTCGTCGATGGAGAATGTGCAGGAACGCAGGTATCATGCCGGTCTCTTCGCAATCCCAACGCCCGGGCCTGAAGAAAAAAAAACCCAGACCAATAAATATTGATCCGGGGATGTCCCTTTTTATCCACAGAACCGGTCGGTGAATCTCTGACCTCGAAGATTCGGCCGCTCATTTCCAGGCAGGTCTTCTGACTCTCGGTTCGTCCTACTTACCGTGTCTTCCCATCGTATTTCCCGACAGTGACATCTTTCGGTTTTCGTCCCCGATCACAGCGGCGGGCCCGTCCCCGTTTTTACGGGATTCCCTTCTCAGCTCCTCATGGAAGCACCTGAAAATATCCGAACTTTACTTGAAAAACCCTGCAGAGTCAAGTAGAAAAAGAGGTTCGGAAAGTTCATCTGCGATGAAGGGAATTCGAATTGCTTGACAAATCGAAAGGATCTCTCTATAGTTTGTACGTCATTGACACGATGCAGGCAAAGGAGCTTTTATGGCAATCCGACGTTGGGATCCCTTCCAGGATTTTTCCTTGACCCAGGAACGGCTGAACCACTTCTTTGATGATTCGGTCTATTCGGCGTCGGGTCTGGAGACGGAGAAAAGCTGTGTTTTTATGCCGGCCGTCGATATCTTGGAGACGGGCAAGGATATTATTCTCCGGGTTGAACTTCCCGGCGTGAGAAAAGAGGATATTGATATTCAGATTGATGGAGAGGTTCTCCACTTACGGGGGGAAAGAAAATTCATCCGGGAGACGGGCCGGGAGAAATATTACCGTATGGAATGCTCCTACGGTTCCTTCCAGCGGGCGTTTACTCTTCCACAGAGTATCGTCAAGGAGGAAGTCCAGGCCCAGTTTGATAAAGGGGTCCTGGAGATCACTTTGCCCATAGAAAAAAAAGAAAAGACCATTCAGGTGGAAGTGGAATAGAATCTTCCTGAATTCTTGTCCCCGAAATGAGGTTTTGTTAACTTTTCTTCCTTTCATCAAAGCTGTTTTTTCTGAAGTTTCCCCCAATTCCGTCTTTATATTTGATTTTTTATTTCCCGGCAACATTGACAGAAGGGGACTCAATAATTATATTTCAGACAGACTCATATTTTTGAAGAAAAATCTTTTTATTTTCGTTTCATAAGGAGGGACGGCAAAATGGGTAAGATTATCGGAATTGACCTGGGAACGACCAACTCCGTGGTTGCAGTGATGCAGGGGAATGATCCGGAGGTAATTACGAACGAGGAAGGAGGTCGGACAACTCCCTCCGTGGTGGCCTACGGCAAAGACGGGACCATTATGGTCGGACAGGTGGCGAAACGGCAGGCGGTCACCAATCCGGAGAATACGATCTTCTCCATCAAGCGTTTCATGGGAAGGCGGTACGGGGAAGTCAGTGAGGAGATGCAGCTCGTTCCTTACAAAGTGACCTCCGGGGCGAACAACGAGGCGAAGGTCGTCGTCAAGGGGAAGGAATATTCACCGCCGGAGATCTCGGCCAAGATTTTGCAGAAGTTGAAAAAGTCGGCTGAGGATTTTCTGGGAGAAAAGGTGACGGAGGCCGTCATCACGGTTCCCGCCTATTTCAATGACAGTCAGCGACAGGCGACCAAGGATGCTGGAAAGATTGCAGGGCTCGACGTGAAGCGGATTATCAATGAACCGACGGCGGCGGCCCTTGCCTACGGCCTGGACAAGAAAAAGGATCAGACGATCGCCGTGTACGATTTCGGCGGCGGCACCTTTGATATCTCCATCCTGGAGGTGGGAGACAATGTGGTGGAGGTCAAGGCGACCAACGGTGATACCCATCTCGGCGGGGACAACCTCGACCAGCGGGTCATCGACTGGCTGATTGCAGAGTTTAAAAAGGACCAGGGAATCGACCTGAGTTCGGATCAGATGGTCCTGCAGCGGCTGAAGGAAGCGGCGGAGAAGGCAAAGATTGAGCTTTCCACCGTACAGGAGACGGAGATTAACCTTCCCTTCATTACCGCCGACGCTGCCGGTCCGAAGCATATGAATATCAAGTTGACCCGATCGAAATTCGAGCAACTGATCGAGGACCTGGTGGATCGGAGCAAGGAACCCTGCCGAAAGGCCTTGGCCGATGCGAAGATCTCGGCCGGTGAGGTGGATGAGGTGGTCCTGGTCGGTGGTTCGACTCGTGTTCCCCTGGTGCAGAAGGTGGTCAAAGAGGTCTTCGGAAAGGAGCCGGGCAAGGGGGTCAATCCGGATGAAGTCGTGGCCACGGGTGCGGCCATTCAGGGGGGGGTTCTGGCCGGGGATGTGAAGGATCTTCTGCTTCTTGATGTAACGCCGCTCTCCCTCGGGATCGAGACGCTGGGCGGTGTGATGACGCGGCTGATCGAACGGAACACGACGATCCCTACCAAGAAGAGCCAGGTCTTCTCCACGGCGGAGGACAATCAGACCAGTGTTGAGATTCATGTGCTCCAGGGAGAACGGGAGATGGCCCGGGACAACCGAACGCTGGGACGGTTCCACCTCGTGGGGATTCCCTCGGCACCCCGAGGGCTTCCTCAGATCGAGGTCTCCTTTGATATCGATGCCAACGGGATTGTGAATGTTTCCGCCAAGGACCTCGGGACCGGGAAGGAGCAACAGATTACGATCACCTCCTCCAGCGGTCTTGCGGAAGACGAGATTGACCGGATGGTCCATGAAGCCGAGTCCCATGCCGAAGAAGACAAGAAGAGGCGTGAGGCCATTGAGACCAAAAACCAGCTCGATAGTCTGATCTATAATACGGAAAAGACCTTGAATGAAAACAAGGACAAGCTGACCGAAGAGGACCTTAAAAACGTGGAAGAGGCGCTGGAAGAGGGGAAGAAGGCGCTCACCTCCGAAGAGACGGAGCCGATGAAGACGGCCATGGAGAAAATTACCCAGGCGTCTCATAAACTGGCGGAAGTTATCTACCAGCAGCATGCCCGGCAGCAGGCTGCCGGACCGGAAGGGGGGGGCGGTGAGGCGACGGCCGAACCTGCGTCGGAGGAGGCGGAGGCCGAAGTTGTGGACGCGGAGTTCGAAGACGAAAAATAGGAACGGCACAGCTCACCTCTCTTTTGCCGAATGACTGGTTACGCCTTTGGCGTGACCCGCCTTAGATTTATCTTTGCCGCTTTCAGCGGCTCTGATGAATAAGGGATCTGGGGGTGTTGCGGTGCTCGAATCCTCAACGTATGACATATACGTTTCCGGTTCTGTGCTCCGCGCGCCTTGTCCTGCGGTAAAATCGAGGCAACCTGAACGGTTCCACACCATATGAGAAAAGGATACGATTATGTCGATGAAAAAATGGGACCCCTTCCGGGATCTTCTATCGATTCAGGACCGGATGAATCAGCTCTTTAATGAAACCCGGGCCCTGCAACCGGAGAGAGGGGAGGACTTCTGCAAGGGAAGTTGGTCGCCGCCGGTCGATATTTATGAAAACGGTCCCGATATTGTCCTGAAGGCGGAGATCCCGGGGATCTCTCAGGATGAAATCGAAATCAAGATCGAAGACGATACCCTGGTCCTGAAAGGGGAGAGGAAGTTCCGGAAAAAGACGGATGACGAGAACTATTACCGGATCGAACGTTCCTATGGGACGTTTGTTCGATCCTTTACCCTGCCGAACAGTGTCGATCAGGAGGGGGTCAAGGCCACCTATGAGGCCGGCGTTCTGAAGATCGTTATGCCGAAAAAAGAAGATAAAAAACCGAAGAGCATCCGGGTGAAAGTCGATTGATCCGGGGAACATCTTCGAAAAAGGATCCGATCCGATACGTTATGGCAAAGCGCGGTTATTACGAAATTCTTGGTGTATCACGAAATTCCGGGGCCGATGAGATCAAGAAGGCCTACCGGAAGCTGGCCCGGAAATATCATCCGGACGTCAACGTGAATTCCAAGGAGGCTGAGGCAAAATTCAAAGAGATCTCCCAGGCCTATGAGGTGTTGAGCGATCCCGAGAAGAAAAAGCAGTATGATCTCTTCGGGGAAGCGGGAACAGGGCCGGGGGGGAACGGAGCGCGGGGAACCTCCGCCCGGGGTGCGGGGTTCGATGGTTTCGATTTCAAGGCCGGGAATTTCGGGCGGGGAGGATTCGGCGGGTTTGAGGATATTTTCAGTGATCTCTTTGCCGGCGGTGGGCGGGCACGACCGAGCGGTCCCCGGAAAGGGCAGGATGTTCAGTATTCCATGGAGATCTCTTTCGAGGATGCTGCAAAGGGACTGAAGACAAGGATCAGCCGGAACGGAAGCCGGATTTCCGTAAAGATCCCGCCGGGTGTTGACACGGGTTCGAAGATTCGGATTGCCGGGAAAGGGGAGCCTGGTGTGCGAGGGGGGCCTCCGGGCGATCTTTTTATCGTCACCAAGGTCCGTCCCCATCCCCTCTTCCACAGGAAGGGGGATAATCTCTATCTTGATCTACCCGTTACCTTCGCGGAAGCGGCGCTGGGAACCAAGATCCGGGTGATGACCATCGACGGTCCGATCCAGATGACGATCCCCCGGGGGACTCAGAGCGGTCAAAAACTGCGCCTCAGGGGAAAGGGGATGCCTCACCTCCGGGGAGGAGGAAGAGGAGACCAGTTCGTTGTGGTGAAAGTGGCCGTTCCGAAGAAACTGGATAAAAAATCTGAAAAGCTGCTCAGAGAATTTGAACAAATGACCCATGAGGAACCGCGGCGTCATCTGAGGTGGTAGTATGGTTTCGGAAGAATATTTTACGATCAGTGCCGTGGCCCGGCAGTTTGACGTGCATCCTCAAACATTGCGTGTCTATGAGCGGGAAGGGCTGATCCATCCGCAACGTTCACCGGGGAATACGAGGCTCTATTCCCGGCGGGATATTCAGCGGCTCCGGACGATTCTTAACCTGACCCGGGAGATGGGGGTGAACCTGGCCGGTGTCGAGGTGATCCTCCGGCTCAAGGAACAGGTGGAGGCGTTGGAGCAGACGCAGGAAGAGATCCTCCGCTTCGTTATGGAAGAATTGCAGCCGATCAAAGGAAAGAGGGACGCCCTGGTCCGGATTCGGACGGGGCAACTCTGGAGAAAACAGTCATGAGACTTGATCGATTTACATTGAAGGCACAGGAGGCCGTGCAGGAAGGACAGACCCTTGCACGGCAGCTCGGGCACCAACAGGTTGACGGTGAGCATTTTCTGATGGCACTGCTCCATCAGGAAGGAGGAATCATTATCCCGATCCTGAAGCAGTTGGAGGTCGATCCTTCGCTGTTGGAAGGAACGTTGCGGGAAATGATGGAGAAGAAGCCGAAGGTCTCCGGCCCCTCGGCTCTGGATCAGATCTATGTAACAAAGGAACTGGAGCAGGTCTTCGATGCCGCCCTTGCGGAGGCGGGGCGGCTGCAGGACGAGTATGTGAGTACCGAACACCTCCTGATTGCCTTGGCCGAAAAGGGAGGACCTGTTTCCGATCTTCTCGGGCAATACCATATTACCCGTGACCGGATTCTGGCTGTCCTCAAGGAGATCCGGGGGACACATCGGGTGACCGATCCGAATCCCGAGGAGAAGTACCAGGCACTGAAACGGTATACCCGTGATCTTACCGAGGAAGCCCGTAAAGGGAAGCTCGATCCGATTATCGGCCGGGATGAAGAGATCCGCCGGGTGATTCAGGTCCTCTCGCGCAGGACCAAGAACAATCCCGTTCTCATTGGCGAGCCCGGCGTCGGCAAGACCGCTCTGGCCGAGGGGCTGGCCCAGCGGGTGGTGGCCGGGGATGTGCCGGAGAGCATCAAGAACAAGCGGGTCCTGGCTCTCGATCTTGGGGCGCTTGTGGCCGGCTCCAAATATCGCGGAGAATTTGAAGACCGCCTCAAGGCGGTGTTGAAGGAGATTCACGAGAAGGCAGGGCAAGTCATTCTGTTTATCGATGAACTTCACACCCTGGTCGGGGCCGGCGCCGCCGAAGGGTCGATGGATGCCTCCAACATGCTGAAACCGGCCCTGGCCCGGGGGGAACTCCGCTGTGTCGGCGCGACCACGCTGGACGAGTATCGAAAGCATATTGAAAAAGATGCCGCCCTTGAACGGCGTTTTCAGCCGGTCCTTTTAGGCGAACCTTCCGTGGAGGAGACGATCTCGATTCTGCGGGGGCTCAAGGAGCGCTACGAGATTCATCACGGTGTCCGGATTCAGGATGCCGCCCTTGTCGCGGCCGCGACCCTTTCTCATCGATATATCACCGACCGGTTCCTGCCTGACAAGGCGATCGACCTGATCGATGAGGCGGCCTCAAAACTCAAGATGGAGATCGACAGTATGCCGGTCGAGCTCGACGAGGTGGAACGCAAGATCCGGCAACTGGAGATAGAGCGTCAGGGACTGAAGCGGGAAAAGGATGCCGCCTCCCGGGAACGTATCGAAAAGATCAAGCAGGAACTGGAAGGCTTGAAGAAGAATTCGGCGGTATTGAAGGAGCGTTGGACGGCTGAAAAAGGGGCCATTTCAACGATCCGTTCCGTCAAGAAGAAGATCGAAGAGGCAAAGGTCGATGCGGAAAAGGCGGAGCGGGAAGGAGACCTGCAGCGGGCATCGGAACTCCGTTATGGTGTCCTGGTCGAGTTGAACAAGAAACTGGAAGCGGCACAAAAGGAGCTGGATGCGATGCAGGAAGAGGGCGCCATCCTGACGGAGGAGGTGACCGATGAGGATGTAGCCGAGGTAGTGGCCAAATGGACGGGGATCCCCGTTTCGAAGATGCTCGAAGGAGAACGGGAGAAACTTCTCCGCATCGAGGAGGTTTTAAAACGTCGTGTTGTCGGACAGGATCCTGCCGTCACGGCTGTGGCCGATGCCGTTCGACGAGCCCGGGCCGGGCTTGCGGACCCGAAGCGTCCCATCGGTTCCTTTATCTTTCTGGGTCCCACCGGCGTGGGGAAGACTGAGCTGACCCGGACCCTCGCGGAGTTTCTTTTCGACGACGAAGATGCCATGATTCGGATCGACATGTCCGAGTACATGGAGCGCCATACCGTGGCCCGGCTTGTCGGCGCTCCTCCGGGCTATGTCGGCTACGAGGAGGGGGGGCAGTTGACCGAGGCGGTCCGGCGCAGGCCCTACGCCGTGGTCCTTTTAGATGAAATCGAAAAGGCCCATCCCGATGTCTTCAATATTCTTCTCCAGATTCTGGAGGATGGTCGCCTGACCGATTCCCACGGACGGACCGTTGATTTTAAGAATACGGTCATCATCATGACCTCCAACGTGGGGAGCCGGCATATCCGGCAGATCGCCGAGAATGCAGGGCGTGACGATTACGCAAAGCAGTATGAATCGATGCGCAGCGAGGTCATTCAGGAACTCAAGGGGGTTTTTAAACCGGAATTTCTGAATCGGATCGACGAGATGATCGTCTTTCATTCCCTGACACGGGAGGACCTGATCCGAATCGTCGATCTTCTTCTCGATCGGCTCAATGTCCGGCTGGGCGATGCCGGGATGTCGCTGACCGTTTCCGAGGGGTTGAAGGAGAAGATCGCAGAAATCGGTTACGACCCCCTTTACGGCGCCCGGCCCCTCAAGCGGACGATTCAGCAATTGATTGAAAACCCCCTTTCCCGGGAACTTTTAGGGGGGAATTTCGCCGCAGGCGATATCATTATCGCAGACTGGTCGGGGGATCAGGTCGTCTTTCGCAAGGCTTCCATGACGGAGACGGTGAAACCCTGAATTTATTGTAATGATTTCCGAAAGGAGGTGTAGACCATGAGGTTCTCAACATCTTTTCGTAACGCCCGCCCCGGCGGTTTTGCAACTTTTTTCATCTTCCAGGGCAGTCTCCTGATCCTGTTAGGGCTTCTGATCGTCCTCTTTCCGGCCCTTCTCCGGGTTATGGTGGCCACCTTCTTCATCCTTATCGGCCTCATGGTCTTGGGTTTCGGGCTTTCCATCCGGAGTGTGGAACGGGGCGGCCCGGGGAGCCGGGGCGGTTTCCTGGATCTTTGATCGGCCGGTTATCATCGGTTTTATCTCACGTTGGCATGACCGTTCTCTGCATGATATCAGGTTCTTGAGCCGTCACATTCTTGAATCAATAAGATCGAAAAAGGGGTTGGTGCGCCTTCCCCTTTTTTTTTCGGGAGTGATTGCAGCAGGTGATCTTGCGGCAGAGATTGCAACGGTCGGTGCTGCACCACTGGCAGAAGTTACAGTCGGGGCAGGGGTACTTCTTCTCCGGTCTTTTCTCTCGCGCTTCCATGCTTACAGTATAGCGAAGAGGCGGGGGGTGGCGCAATCGAAGGGGAGAACTTTGTGCGAAGCAATATTGATGGTCTCGTAAGAAGTCCCCAAGACCCTTCGATGTTTCGGCACACTCCAAGAAGATCGGCCCTTCCCTGACCTTTGAGCGATTATGGAAAGAACGGGGGATTGCCAAGGTTATTCAGGACCTACGGAGGGATCGGAAATCCGGATCCGATGTGGAACGGGTGGTCTATCTGACCGTACTGCATCGGTTTTTTATCTCCGGATGCAGTTGCCCTGAATTACAAGGAACTCTGGCAGGTCGAGCATGCTTTTCGGACATGAAATCTCTTCTTGTCAGGCAGTTCGATCTTCCCCTATAGAAGATCAGCTACAAGTTGGTTCTGGCCGATCTGGCATAGGAGGCGCTTGGAGTAAAAAACAGTCTTTTCCACTCCCTCATGAATGTGTACGCAGACTATCTCCTTGGGGAGCTAAAAAACGGCAGCGATCACAAAGAAAGCAGCCTTAAGAAATACTTTTGCCGTTCTTCCGTTCCCGTACCTTCTTGCCTACCTGTCATAAATTGCCGGGTCTGCAATCCATTAATTGGGTCACGCCCGGGGGGGAAAGTGTTGTACAACAAAGGAATATACGTATCTTCGGTAGTTGGTATGGAGTTTGCTTAAATTCTTTTTATGGGTGGTTACTATTTCTCTGCTGTGAGGAGGATTAAGAGTCTGACAGGATCACATCAGTGATCTAACTGAAAGGAAGGTGATGCAGGACATGCTCAGGGGATATGAAGAAGGTTTGTTTTCGAAAGGAGGATGAGTAATGAATGGAATCCATGGAGTAAGGGGAGCCGGGTTGTCGTACGCAGTCCCGGATGGAGCAGGAAGCAGGGAGACTTTTTTTAATAGCAAGGATATGGATCAAAATGGTGCCCTAAGCCGGGATGAGTTGGGTGTGCCGGAGGATGTCTTCCAGTATATGGACCGGAACAAGGACGGGGGTGTAGACAAGAAGGAACTGAACTCTTATTTTTCTGTCAGGAGACTCGATAAGGCCGTCACCGGACTGATCGGGAGAAAGGATGAGAATGACGACAGAGTTCTGAGTGTTGAGGAATTTGGGGTTTCCGATGAGGTCTATCAGGTTATAGATAAGGATAAGAACAATGAGGTTGACAGGTCGGAATTGAACCGGTTCCTGCCGGAATATACCCTTGCAAACAGGGCGAAGAGGCTGATTGATGCAAAGGATTCCAACGGGAATCAGGTGCTTAGCATGGAGGAAATGGGGGTGCCCGGGAAGGTGTTCGAGAATATCGATACCGACGGAGACGGCCAAGCATCCATGGACGAGATTGCCCATTGGCACCCCGTTCATAATCTAAATGAAAAATCGATCCATATCATTGCTTCCAGAGATCTTAACGGCGACAACCTCCTGGGTGAGGACGAGGTTGCAAACCAGGACATACTCCAAAATGTAGATCTCAATTGCGATAAACAGATAAACAGGGTGGAACTGAATCTTTCCCTCTACCGAAGTCTCTCTTCTGTTTCCTTGCTCAGGGATGGCGGCGTCAGCAGAATGGACATCAAGGTGTAGGGCGACTGACTTTCCCGTTGCCGGTTTAACCGGCATCTAATCCCCCCTTCGAAAAGCCCAAGGGGGGATTAGATGCCACATCTCCTCCCATTTTCCCGGTTGTTTCCCCCGTTTCTTCCTTTCAAACCATGCAACAGCATCCAACCAAAAATATAGTGGGCCAATAGTTGGCCATGCCGTACATCGTAGTGGAAAACTTTTTCCACTATTGTGAAAAACTTTTCACACAAGTGGTAATAGTTTTCCTGTCTTCATCGGTTCTATTCCGCATAATAATCCAACTATCACTATTTTTGCCGGTGAAAAAGTTCCGGGTTAGGATGGGCTATATCGGATTTACGGTTCTATCATGAGATCGGTCGGATTATGGAAAAAATTCTTAAGATCCTATGGTATAGGGATCACCTTCTGAAACGGGCTATCCACTCTATACCTTGTTTTTTGTGCGTTTTCGGGTCATGACATAAGGAAAAAGAGTTTTTCCGTAAAAAGTCTCTAATATTTGGCATCTGAATTGCTTGTTTTAACGCAGACAGGGGACCAAAAGAGGCTTGGCCCGTCTGTTGGGTTTGCTTGACAATGCCGGCAGTAACAGATATTGTTAGCCAAGGATATGTTGGCTATCCGTCAATATGTTAACTGTGTTAAATTGACGAAACCATTTTGTACGGCAATACATTTTCGGTATTTTGACAGCAATTTGGGCAAATATGACTTAATTGTGTTTTTGTCTGTAAGGGAAACTCGATGAAGAAGTTTCAGAAGTTAGTTTATACACCTTCCGGGCTGAGCGATCCAACTCTGGCGATTGCGGCATGCCGGGCTGGAGGTGTAGGAATACTGAATATGGAAATTATTACTGATCCGGTATCCCTTCGCAGGGGACTTGGATTGCTGCACCTGAAGTCGGGGGCGCCTTACGGTCTGAAGCTGAAGACGCTGCAGAGAGATCTCCTGGATGTCGTTGTAGACTATGCGGCAAAAGGATTGCGATGGTTGATTGTGGACTGCCGCTCTGCCTGCGGTGCTGCGGATGCAATCCGATCGCTGAGGAAAGAGGGCGTTCGGGTACTGGTTGAGGTTCTTTCCCTTGAATGGCCGGAAGACCCTGTGGATGACTTGGTCGACGGACTTGTTCTGAAGGGAAATGAAGCCGGAGGACGTGTCGGCGAGTACAGCACCTTTATACTGCTCCAGAAATGGCGTCGACAATGTCGTGACGGTGGATTGGAACTGTTCGTTCACGGCGGTGTCACGCCGCAGGTGGCGGCTGCCTGTGGCTCGCTTGGTGTTTCCGGAGGGGTCATGGACAGTCAGGTCCTGCTGATGGAAGAGTCTCCATTGAGGATTGTGCTACGCCCTTTCCTTGAAAGGCTTTCAGGGAGCGAGACCATAGCGGTCGGAGAGTCGGCGGGTGGAGGTTACTTCCGTTACCTCTTGCGGCGGGATATGCTGGAGTCCGTATCCTTTTCCGAGGAGTGTCGGGGGAAAGGTATAGACTCCCTGGAAGATGCCGCTGCGGAGAAAATAGACTGGCAGGATCCCTCGAACGGTATCCTGCCTGTAGGGCAGGACGCCTGTTTTGCAGCTCCGTGGGCAGAAAAGTACGGACGTATCTCGGTCCTTTTCAGGGCGATAGACCTGGCCGTTGGTAAGAATGCCGCCTTGACTCTGCAGAGTTATCCGATGTGTGAGAATTCCCCGCTCTCGATGAATCTTGGAACCAGGCTTCCGGTCGTCCAGGGTCCAATGGCAAGGGTATCCGACATCCCTGCCTTCGCCATCAAGGTGGCGGATGACGGGGCGTTGCCGGTGATGGCGCTTGCCTTGATGAGGGGGGAACGCCTGAGCGCTCTTCTTGAAAGGACAGCCGGGGAACTTGGTAATCGTCCATGGGGTGTGGGTCTGTTGGGGTTCGCCCCAGCGGATTTACTCCGTGAACAATTCGATCTGGTGAAGAAGCTCCGTCCGGCTGCAGCGGTATTGGCCGGTGGTCGTCCCGACCAAGCCCGCCGACTTGAAGAGGCCGGGATAAGTACGTTTCTGCATGTGCCTTCTCCCGATCTGATACCACTTTTCATTGAGCAGGGGGTAAGGCGTTTTATTTTGGAAGGTCGGGAATGCGGCGGCCATATCGGTCCGCTCAGTTCCTTCGTACTCTGGAGCGGTATAACAGACCGTCTTGCCGATGAGATAGAGTTAGGGAAGATATCCGGCGAGGAGGTCTCCGTCCTTTTTGCCGGAGGCATCCATGATTCCTTCTCATCCGCGATTGCACAGGTTGTCGCTGCCCCCCTGATTGAAAAAGGAGTGCATATCGGTATTCAGATGGGAAGCGGGTACCTTTTTACAAGAGAGATTGTAGAGATTGGAGCCATTGTTCCGGTTTTTCAGGAGGAAGTTGTAGCATGTTCCAGGACGGTCGTGTTGGAGTCCGGTCCGCATCACGAATGCCGCTGCTCTTTTACACCCTTTGCCGGGTCCTTCCTGGAAACAAGAAATCGGTTGATGGCGCAACGGGTCCCGGCGGCAGAGATCCGCAAGACCCTGGATGACCTGATCATGGGCAGGTTGTGTTTGGCAGCGAAGGGCTACGCCAGGAGAGCGGACGGGAAGGAGGTTCATGTCCTTGACTTGCAGGAGCAGCAACGTGAAGGGATGTATATGGTCGGCGAGCTTGCTACTCTCCGTTCGAAGAGGATAGACATCCCGGCCCTGCACCGTGGTGTGACGGTTGACGCTTACAAGCTTCTTCATGATAAGGCGGGGGTTTCTCTTCAGGGGTCAGCCGGGAAAGAACCGCCGCCCCGCCCCGCGGATATAGCTGTTATCGGGATGGCCGCGGTAC
Organism: Deltaproteobacteria bacterium; assembly: GCA_013151235.1. NCBI lineage: Bacteria > Pseudomonadati > Myxococcota > Myxococcia > Deltaproteobacteria bacterium. Next base: position 73,509 of record JAADIO010000032.1, read on the forward strand.
TCCCCAAGTCCGGGAGCACGAGGGAATACTGGAAAAACATCCTGAACAAGGTGGAAGCAATCTCGGAGATTCCATCTCACAGGTGGGACTGGCACCTTTATTTTGACGAAGACAGGAACGCGAAAGATAGGATATATTCCAAATGGGGCGGGTTCCTGGAAGAGATGATATTCGATCCCGTTCGTTATGGCATGCCGCCCAAGTCGATTAAGTCCATCGATCCAATGCAGTTGATGGCGCTGGAGGTTGCGCGCCGGACCTTGGAAGATGCGGGCTACGGCAAAGGGGATCTGGACGGCGAACGTGCATCTGTCATCATAGGGGCCAGTGGCGGCACGGGGGATGTGGGGATGCAATACGGCCTCCGAGCCGAACTGCCGCGGTTCCATGGGGATCTTCCTCCCGCAGTTTCGGAGCGTCTGCCGGAATGGACTGAGGATTCATTTCCCGGGATACTGCCTAATGTCATAGCGGGTCGCATAGCCAATCGTCTGGATCTTCGCGGTGTGAATTTTACTACGGATGCGGCGTGCGCTTCATCCATGGCAGCGCTCTACCAGGCGGTGTCTGAACTGGTTGCGCATCGCAGCGACTTCGTAATCGTCGGAGGAGTGGATACTGCACAGGACCCCTTCAGTTTCATGTGTTTCAGCAAGACTCAGGCACTCTCTCCCTCGGGCAAATGCAGGACGTTCGACGTTTCGGCGGACGGTATCGTCATCTCAGAAGGGATTGCCATGGTGGCCCTGAAGCGTCTGGATGAGGCGGAACGGGATGGGGATCGTATATATGCAATCATAAAGGGAATAGGGGGAAGCAGTGACGGGAAGGCCAAGGGGCTGACGGCTCCGTTGCCAGCGGGCCAGGTGCTGGCTATGAGGCGTGCGTACGAGCAGGCGGGTTTTTCTCCCGCTACCGTGGAGTTGTTCGAAGCGCACGGGACCGGAACTGTGGTGGGGGATACGGCAGAGTTGGAGAGCACGACGAGCCTGCTGCGGCAGGCCGGGGCGCTTCCTCTGCATGCGGCCGTGGGATCTGTCAAAACCCTTATAGGGCATACGAAGGCTACGGCTGGAATCGCCGGATTGATCAAGTCTGTTTTGGCCCTGTATCATCATGTCTTGCCTCCGCATGCCGGGGTTGAGCGGCCGAACAGTACTCTCATGGATCCGGAGAGCCCCTTGTACCTTGTCGATGAGGCTATGCCGTGGATCGAGGTGGGGGGACACCCGCGCCGTGCGGCCGCAAGCGCGTTCGGGTTCGGCGGAACCAATTTTCATGTTGTGATGGAAGAGTATGCAGGAGAATACAGGCCGTGGCTGAAGGAATCTATAATGCAGCATCGGCCGGCGGAGTTGTGCCTGTTTTCGGGTTGTGACAGGAAGGAACTGATCTCCAGGTTGGAGGCGATAATCAGGGGGGGGGAGAAGGCCCGGGGGGTGGCATTGCGCGATGTCGCCTATAACCTTGCGCGTGGAGTGCGGACAGGCAAGGAACGGGTTGCTGTTGTGGCGAAGGACCTGGATGAACTCCTCACCGGGACGGCGCATGCACTGGCTCGCCTGAAAGGTGACGAGGTGTCACCTGCCGCCGGGGGCTATGATAGCAGCACCTTGTCGTCTGCCGGCAAAGTCGCGGTTCTGTTCCCGGGACAGGGGGCGCAGTACGTCGGTATGTTCCGTGAACTGGCGGTCTTCTTTCCGGTCATCGCCGAGGCAATTTCGGATGCGGATGATCACCTTGGGGAACGTTTCGAGGAGCGCCATGGGCCGGGTTCAAGGCTGAGCCGTTTCATATTCCCCAAGGGGACCTACGATGACCGGAGACTTGTGGAGGCCGGTGATTTCCTCAAAGCCACCGATATTGCCCAGCCGGCGCTGGGGGCCGTGGAGGCGGGTCTGTGGCGGTTGATGACCTCGCATTTCGGTTTGAAGGCGGACATGCTCGGCGGGCACAGCTATGGCGAATTTTCCGCCCTCTTTGCCGGAGGAGTGATGGATTTCCCTACATTCATAAGGCTCTCAGAAGCGCGTGGCAGGTATATCGTGGATGCTGTATGTGAACATGGAGATGAGCTGGGCGGCATGGCTGCGGTCATGGCTCCTCGCGAGGTTGTGGGCAGGATGATCGACGGTATGGATGATCTCGTGATTGCCAATCACAATGCTCCTGAACAAACGGTGATCTCGGGTTCTCTTTCAGCCCTCGGCAAGGCCGTTGAGATAATCACCGAAGCTGGCTTACAAGCCCGTGGGCTACCGGTCGCCGCCGCGTTTCATTCTCGTTTCGTAGAGCCGGCCAAGTCGGTTTTCGCGGAATCGATAAGGGAGACCCGTTGGAACGAACGGTCCATTCCGGTCTATTCCAATACCACCGGTTGCCCGCATGACCGGAACGTGGAGCGGATGAAAGATACGATGATCGAGCACCTGGTCCGGCCGGTGGAGTTCGTCAGACAGGTCGAGGCCATGCATGGAGACGGGGCCCGTATATTTGTTGAGCTTGGTCCCGGGTCGATCCTTACAAGGTTGGTTGACCGTATCCTGGAGGGGAAGCCTCATCAGGCCTTTGCCGTGGACGCACACGGCGGCGGTGTTGTCGGGCTTCTGCATCTCCTGGGCCGTCTCTTTGCCTCCGGTCTTGACGTTGAAGTTCGTCCTCTGTTTGAAGGACGTGGATGCAGGGAGTGCGATCCTGATGATTTGCGAAGCCTTGTGCGGGCGGAGTCTGTTCCCGCCCATGCCTGGTTACTTAACGGGAGTGGCGCAAGGCCGTCAGGTACGCCGGTCAGGCAGGTGGGGGCTCTCCGGGAAGGCCGGTTTGGGCCTGACGGAGATACAGAGCGGCCGGAGACCAAAGCGGTTGAGGGACGCATGGGAAAGGAAGTGCCGGCTTTGCCCGGTGACGTGAAAAAATTGGAGGAAAGAGAGGGGCTTAAGATGGTTATGGACAGGCATGGGCGGACTTCTCCACAGTCGGAGATCATGTCGGAATATTTTCTTACGATGCGGCGTTTCCTCGATACACAGGAGAGCATAATGTCGCAGTACATATCGGGAAGGACGGGACGGCCGCGCCGTGCCTCCCTCCCCTTGCAACGGTTGTCCCGGTCCGGGACGGAGATGGGTGTGGAGCCTTCTCTCGGATTTCGCAACGATTTGTCGGAAGAGAAACCGACCGGTGGAGGAGGCGTGATCCCTGAGAGTGAAAGGCCCGTGGGGAGAAAGGCTGGACCTGTGGTTGCCGAAGACGGTAAACATACGTCGAGGAAGCCTGTCGGGGAAGTCGGAATACCTCGCAGCGAATCTCTGGAGGAGATTATCTATTCCATCGTCGAGGAGAAGACCGGCTACCCCCGCGAGATGGTCGGCCTGGATCAGGATCTGGAGGCGGATCTCGGTATCGATTCGATCA
>JAADIO010000033.1 GCA_013151235.1 Deltaproteobacteria bacterium
AGAAAGAGATCTATGAGGAGAGCCGGCACGGCATCGCGTATTCCGACAACAAGACGAAGATGAACCTGGAAAGCGCAAAATGGGTGGTCGGGGAAGACTACTCCGCTGCTCCTACATGCGCCACCTGCCACATGAGCGCAACACAGACGCAAGCCGTTACCCATGACATCGGGGACCGGATCAGTTGGAACAACCGTCCTCCGGTATCGATCCGGCCGGAAGTTCCGGACAAAAGACTCGGTTTGGCAAATGTTCTCCCCTGGGAGACCCGCCGAAAAAATATGAAAGAGGTGTGCGGGGTCTGCCACTCGTCCGACTATGTGGACGGTTTTTATGTGCAGTATGACGGTCTTGTGAGATTGTATAACGAAAAATTCGGAGAGCCCGGTGTCCGGATCATGAAGATGTTGAAAAAAGGTAATCTCATCACGAAGCAGCCTTTCGATGAAAAGATCGAGTGGGACTGGTTCGAGATCTGGCACCACCAGGGACGTCGGGCTAGAATGGGCGCCTCTATGATGGGGCCGGACTACACACACTGGCATGGCTTGTATGAAGTCGCGAAGGCTTGGTATATGAATTTTATCCCGGAGGTCAGGGAACGGATCGCTCAGGGGAGGAGTGAAGGCGGAAAGAAGGCCGCCATTGCGGAGAAGCTTGATTCCTACCTGACGAAGGTATTGAACAGCGACAACCACCGATGGTTCATCGGGAAGATGACTTCCTCTGAAAAGGCGATAAGACAAAAAGAGCGGCAGTTGTTCAAGAAACGTTATCTGCGCAAACAGTAACCCCCTGGGGCCGCCTCCCGGTCGAGTGGACCGGGAGGTTGCTCCGCTTATGTGGTTTTCTGTCGGCCCCGCTTCTTCTGAACCGAGCATATTTTCGGGGCGACCCCGGAATGCCGGATCGTGCAAGGGTTTTTTGTGTTCAAAAACCGGTCGGATTCGCCCGACCGGAAAGGAGGCCATCATGTGTACTGCCGGTTTGACTTCTATGATCTCAGGTTTCAGGATGGGGCTGTGGGCTGCGATTATTGTGGTATTCACCGTTCTCGTTCCGGTTACATTCCCTGCCTCTGCCTCGACGGATTTACTCGGCTACGCAATCCGAAGCGGCAAACCCACGCTTAATCTGCGTTACCGTTTCGAGCGCGTAGACGATGACGCCTTTTCGGACAAAGGCTACGCCTCGACGCTCCGGACCGCCTTCGGTTATACCACCGCTCGTTGGCGCGGTGTCGCCGCCCGGATCGAATTTCAGGGGGTCACCAACGTCGGCGAGGCCGACAAGCACAACAATAAGGGATCCGGATCCGCTTGGAACGGGGTGAGCAACCGTCCCGTGATCGCCGACCCCAACCAGATTGATTTCAACCAGGCGTATCTCGACTGGAAGGCGGGGGAAGGAACCCGTCTGCTCCTCGGCCGCCAGGAGATTCTGCTCGACAATGTGCGTTTCGTAGGCAACGTTGGGTGGCGCCAGTTTCACCAGTCGTTCGACGCCGTGAGGCTGACCACGACGAAGATACCGGGTATCCGGCTCACCTATGCCTATGTGCTCAACCAGAACCGGATTTTTGCCGACACCAAGAGGATGAGCAGCCATCTTCTGAACCTCCGACGCGAGTTCGGGAAGGCCGGTTCCCTTTCCGTCTACGGTTATCTGATCGACTATGACAAGCCGGACGATTCCAGGCTCTCCACTTCGACTTTCGGCGCTTACTGGCATGGTGGCGTCGGCCTTACCTCCGGTTGGAAGGGACTCTATGATCTGGAACTTGCCCATCAGGTCGACACCGGTGACAACCCCGGTAACGTGGACGCAAACTATTACCGTACCGTAATCGGAGCGGAGGTCGGTATCTGGACCTTCAAGGTCGGCTACGAACTGTTGGAAGGCAAACCGGGCGACGGCGCTTTTTCAACCCCGTTCGCGACGTTGCATGCCTGGAATGGGTGGGCTGACAAGTTCCTGAAGACTCCGGCCGATGGACTTGAGGATCTCACCTTCACTGTGAGCGCCAAGATCTCCTCGTGGAAGTTTGTAGGCGTCTACCATAAATTAAGCGCCGATACGGGCGGCGCCCATTACGGAGGGGAGATGGATCTCCTTGCCGCCTACACCTCCCCGTGGAAGCAGGTTTTCGCACTCAAGGCTGCTGCCTATAACGCCAATAAGTACTCCACCGATACGACCAAACTTTGGGTGTTCTCAACCTGGAAATTCTGAGTGATCCCGCTCGCAAAATGGGGGTCGGCGCAAACCGGACGCCGTTTTTACGACTCGAGTCCTACAGCCGGGGGTGGAAACAGAGTGCCATGAATACCAAATTCGGCTTGGATTTTTATCAGGTTTTCGATGACTTCCCGGCTGATGCATTCAATCGGAAGCAAAAAAAGGTGATGATTCTCGAGGATGAACGTCTCCTTTGCTGGGTTTTGGCAGAAAACCTGGTGGATATGGCATGCTCTATCGTGTGCGTGGAAAATGCAGAGGAGGCGTTCCGTTTCATTGAAAAAATAAAATTTCACCTGATGATTCTGGATTATGGTTTACCGGGTATGACCGGTTTGGACCTCTTGTCCATTCTCAGGAAGAGAGGGATCACTCTCCCGGTGATTATGATGACCGCAGCGAATGATCCGGAAATTGAAGAACGGGCCACAGGACTTGATATAGTCCATTTTTTTCGGAAGCCCTTCGGCTCGTATATGCTGAAGAAAATCGTCCAGACTTATTTTGCGACCTCGTGTCGGGACAGATCTATCGGGAGACACAGACCGTAATGTTATGTCTGCCCAAAATTGCAGGAAAGAAACAGACAGTAAATATTGAGGTGTGCTTGCAGATTTTTCGCGTTATGCTATCCTGAAGAACAGGAACGGCTCAGGGTGCTTCTATGTTCCTTCCGCAGGCCAAGGCGTGAGGAGCGCAGAACCGGAGGTGCATTTTCCACTGTGATGTTTTTTTTGTCCTTTCATCAGCGTTTTTCAACAAGCTTATAAAGCATGCTCTCAGTCCTATGAGGTTATTTCATCCTTTTTGTACGAGCCTCAATCTCAAGGTCGTGGTAATGACGATGACGATACTGGTTTCTACGCTCGGCACCACCTTCTATGTGATAGAGAAGCGGCAGGAGAGACTGCTCTTTGATCAAGTGACCTCACAGGCGAGGATACTCTTCAAGCAGATTATTGTGACGCGTCTTTGGGTCGCGCAACATGGCAATATCTATGTTAAACAGGTCCACCGACAGAAAAAAGGCCCGGCAGATGCAGATAGAGATGATGAAATCCAGGATCAAAGCGGGAGGCGGTATCGGAAGGAGAATCCCGCCGAGGTGACGAGAGAGCTTTCGAAATATGCCCGGAGGACGGGAGAATTCTGGTTTCATATCACCAGTTCGAAACTGGTGAATCCCGAGAATGCACCGGATGCTTTTGAGAGAAAGGCACTCCGTAAATTCAAGACAAAGAAGACAAAGGAATGGTCTACCATCGAGAAGCGCAAAAGGAATTCTTTTTTCCGTTATGCTGCACCGCTCTATGCCAAGCCTGCCTGTATCAAGTGTCACAAGGAGTACCATGTGGGAGATCTCCGGGGAGCGATCAGCATTACTCTTCCGATCGGAAAACTGCTCTCCCAGGTGGCCGGGAATAAGCGCACGATGGTTTTCGGGATGGTCGTGATTTCCGCCCAGCTCTTCGTGGCGCTTCTGCTGACCATGAGGGCCTTTATTATCAACCCCATTTTGAAACTGAAGAGGCTAGTGGAGGCCTATCCCGGGGGAGAGGGGGCAACATCGGATCCGGTCATTTCCTCCAGAGACGAGTTGGGCCTGTTGTACCGCGCTTTTTCGGAGATGCGGGAGACCATCAATCAGTATCAGCGTTCCCTGAAGGAGAAAATCCATGCGGCGACGCAGGAATTACAATTGACGAACAGCAAACTCATTGAGACCAATCAACGTTATCAGGAGCTCAGCAACCGGAAATCGGAGTTCATTTCCATTATTTCACATGAGTTAAGGACACCACTAACCTCCGTGAAAGGAGCCATTGACTTTATTCGTTCAAAGCTCAACATGTTGAACGAGGAACGTTCTGATCTTCAACTTGACCTCAAGGAGGTGTTGCAATTCCTGGATGTAATCGGCTCCAATGCGGATCGTCTTGTCCGGATGGTCAATGAAACGCTAGATCTTGAAAAAATTGAATCCGGCCGGGAGGAATTTTATTTTTCAGAATTTTCGATCGGGCCCTTCCTCCGAGAACTGGTATGGGAAATCGACCCCATTCTTGCCGAAAAAGAGATTGCCCTGAATACCGAGGTTGAAGAAGGGCTGATGGTGTGTGCGGATGAGGACCGGATGAAGGAGGTTATGCTCAACCTGCTTTCCAATGCCATTCAACATTCGCCGGAGCGCTCGGTCATTACCGTGGAGGGACGGTTGAACGGGCCATGGGTCGTCGTTCGCGTCTCCGATCAGGGAGACGGGATTCCCGTTGAAGAGCAACAGAAGATTTTCGAGAAGTTCTATAAACGCAGGGAAGGGGGCACGGGTCTTGGGCTGGCGCTTTGCAAGAGCATCCTGGAGGCTCACCAGGGCGAAATCGGGATTGTCAGCGACGGGGTTCGGGGAAGTACCTTTTACTTCAAGCTACCCGCAATCAAGGTGGAACATGGGAAACCGGATTCTGGCGATCGATGACGATCCGGATATTTTGAACGTTCTGAAGGCGAATCTGGAATTTCATGATTTCCAGGTGGAGTCGGCGATGAACTGCAAAGAGGCCGAAAAGCGTCTTCAGGAAGCACTGCCCGATCTGATTCTGCTCGACCTGATGCTTCCGGATTGTGACGGTGTGATCTTCTGTAAATCACTCAAGCGGCAATACAGTCGGATTCCGGTCATTATGTTGACGGCGCGGGATCGCGTCTCGGATAAGGTCCTGGGGCTGGAGATCGGTGCGGACGATTATCTGGTCAAACCCTTTGAGACCCTCGAGCTGATCGCCAGGATCAAGGCATGCCTTCGGAGATATAAACATCAGGAGCGGGGCGGGGAGCGGGTGGGGGAGATCGTAATCGATTATCAGGGACGAGCCGTGACCGTCCGCGGGATTCCGGTGGAATTAACGGCGAAGGAGTTTGATCTTCTCTGTTTCCTGGTGGAAAACGCCGGGCGGGTCCTGAGACGTGACACGATCCGGAAATCGCTCTGGAAAAGCTCCAACATTTATTCCTGGTCACGGGTGATCGATGTCCATATTCAGCACTTGAGAACCAAGATTGAAAAAAATCCTTCTTCCCCTGAATATATACAGACTGTTTCGGGCGTGGGGTATAAGTTTGTCACGGTGGACTGATAAAGGGCGATATTCCCAGGTTACGGCTTGGTGTTTGTTTTGTTCTCATAGTCTGTTGATCACATTTTTACTCCGAGCCTTCGGGTCTAAGTCCGTAGCGGATAGGATCTTCGGCCGACAGGGTAAGGCGGGAAACGGCCTTACCTCCCGTGTTTGGAAAGGAGTTGGAAATGGGGATCTCCTCCCGAAGACCGCATGTCTTTACACGATTTGTTTCCTGTTTGACCGATAATTATGGCCGCCAAATCAACTATCTACGGCTGGCGGTGACCGATCGTTGTAACCTCCGATGCCGCTACTGCATGCCGGATGAGGGAATCCCTTTTATTCCCCACGACCAAATCCTCCGGTTTGAAGAGATGGAGCGCCTGGTCCGCATCTTTGCCTCGATGGGGGTCCGCAAGGTCCGTCTGACTGGCGGAGAACCTTTTGTCCGTAAGGGAGTTGTCCCCTTCATCGAGCGTCTCGGAAAAGTCCCCGGCATCGAAGAGATCCATGTCACGACAAACGGTGTCGCAGCCTCAGACCATCTTGCGAAACTGAAAGCGGTGGGCCTTTCCGGGATTAACCTGAGTCTGGATACCCTCGACCGCAAACGATACCATCGGATTTGCCGCCGGGATCTTTTCGCTTCCGTTCTGGAAACCCTTGAAGAGGCACTGAAGGTCGGGCTCTCCCTGAAAATTAACACGGTGATGCTCGATGCATCCGGTGAAGAAGACCTGCTTGCCCTGGCGGAGCTTGCTCGAACCCGCCCGGTCTCTATCCGGTTCATCGAAAGGATGCCCTTTTCCGGACAGGGGAGGGGATGTCCGCCGGTCTGGTCGGCGGGAAGGATGGTCCGCCTGTTACAGCAGAAATATTCCGGACTTTCTCTCCGCCTGACCCCGAGGTCCTCTACGTCCCTGCTCTACCGTCTGCCTGGATTTCTCGGCACCGTCGGGGTAATCGGAAGTTATTCCCGAAGTTTCTGCGCCCACTGTAACAAGGTCAGGATCACCCCCCGGGGGATCTTGAAAAACTGTCTCTACGACGATGGCACTCTGGACGTCCGGGCACTTCTCCGTACCGGGGTTGACGACCGGGAACTGGTCCGGACACTCCGAGCAGCAATCGAGAGGAAGCCCGAACACGGCCATGCCGTTGAAGGTTCTCTTGAAGAATGTACGGCCTCCATGGCCACAATCGGCGGATAACCGGGAGGAGGGATGTAAGATGCATGGATTCATCGTTCCGACCTGGTGCGTGGCGTTGATTTTTTCCGGTGTTGCTTTTTTTTATTCCTCCGTAGGGTTGGGGGGCGGTTCTTCCTACACCGCCTTGATGGCCGTTTTCGGTGCTGGTGTGGAGGTGATTCCGATCCTGTCGTTGACGTTGAATGTTCTCGTCTCTTCTATCGGGAGTCTTCTGTTTTTGCGTTACCGCCACCTGCGACTGCGGCTCCTGGTCCCTTTTCTGGTCTCGTCGATTCCTATGGCATACTTCGGGGGGAAGGTGTTCCTTCCAAGGCGATGGTTCTACGGGCTTTTGCTCGTTTCGCTCCTCTTCGCTGCCGTCCGGATCTACTTCTTCCCAGGGGAAATGGACCGGGTGTTCTGGGAACCTCGGCGGAGAATTTTGATCTCGCTGGTCTCGGGCGGGATTCTGGGTTTTCTTGCCGGGGCGGTGGGGATAGGTGGCGGAATCTATCTGGTTCCCCTGATTCTGCTGGTCGGTCTCGGAACGACCAAAGAGGCGGCGGCATGCGGGGCCGTTTTTGTCTGGGTGAATTCCATCTCCGGCCTTCTGGCCCGCTTTCGGTTTCATCCGATCGACATGACACACTATCTTCCCGTCATTTTTGCGGTCCTGGTGGGCGGGAGCGCCGGGGCCTTTTTCGGGGCGGGAAGATTCTCTCCCCGAAAGATGCAGCGGATTCTGGGCATGATCCTGATTGTCGCCGTTCTCCTGCTGGCCCGGAAAATCTTTCTCCTCTCATCGTGAAGAGGGGGACCCTGCAATTTGATGAAAGACCATGAACATGAAGGAGAAAAAAATGATTTCCGTCCATGAAGCCTTCACCATCCTGCAACGCCATCTTCCGCCGCAACGAGTGGGGAGGGTCTCCCTCGGCGAGGCCCATGGGAGGGTCCTGGCCCGAGAGATCCGGGCGGAGGAGCCGATTCCCCGTTATACCAATTCCGCCATGGACGGCTTTGCCGTACGCTGGGCGGATGTGAAAAATGCCGGGAGGAAAACACCGGTTCTGCTGACCCTCGTAGGGGAGAGCCGGGCAGGGGTCCCCTTTTCCGGGACTTTCCAAGGAGGAGAGGCCGTCCGGATCAGTACCGGCGCCATGCTCCCCCCCGGTGCCGACACGGTGATCCGGATGGAAGAGGCGAGAGAAACGGACGGTGTTATTTCCATTCTTTCCGCCCCACAAGCAGGGCAGGATGTGCGCCGGGAAGGGGAGGAATTCCACAAGGGGGACTGTCTGCTCCCCCGTGGGGTCCGCCTCGATGCCCGGCGGATTGCTCTGCCGGCCTCCGCCGGGATCAAGGATCTTCACGTTTATCTTCCCCCGGCGGTGACGATCCTTGTGACCGGGTCGGAACTCGCCGAAAAGGGGGTGTCCGGAATTCAGGACTGGCAGATTCACGATTCCAATTCCCTCATGCTTGCCTGTTCCGTCAAAGAGGCGGGGGGAGAGGTGGCCAGGTGCCGACGGGTGGAAGATCAGCTCGATCAGACCATCGAAGCGATCAAGGCGGCGGCCCGTGAGGGGGCAGACCTCATTCTGACCTCGGGTGGGGTCTCCGTCGGAGAACATGACCATGTTCGCCAGGCCGCCGAAGCCGCCGGATTTGAGCAGCTCTTCTGGCGGATCCGCCAGAAGCCGGGGAAACCTCTCTACGCCGCCCGTAAAGACCAAACCCTCCTTATGGGGCTGCCGGGAAATCCCGTTTCCGCCTTCATTTGTTTTTCCTATTATATCCGCCCCATCATAGCGCATCTATCGGGAATGCCGATGGCCTGGCCCCGCATCGTCGGCAGAACAGATGAGGAGGTCCGCAATCAGGGAGGGCGAACGCAATTTGTCCGGGTTTCTCTGGACCGGAAATCGGAGAAGGATTTTCTGATCCGGAAACTGGAGAAACAGGGGTCCCACATGATCGGCTCAATCGCTCGGGCCGATGGCTACATCCTGCTTCAGCCGGGAGAAGTTCATGCCAAGGGGAGCCCCGCCGATGTAGTCCTTTTCGAACAACCATCGTACCAGACGAATCCGGCATTTTGAGAGGGGAAGAAATGGCATCGATTCAGGCGGTTTGTACCAGCTCCAAGAAGGGGGTCGTGAAAAAGGAACGGGAGCGTGTTGTCCTGAAAGAGAATTGGGGCATCGACGGGGATGCCCATGCCGGGAAATGGCATCGTCAGGTTTCCATGCTCGCCGGCGAGAGTATCGAAAAGGTCCGGAAGATTCTTCCTTCACTAAAAAACGGCGCCTTTGCCGAAAATATTATTACCGAGGGAATCGACCTCAACACCTTCAAGAAAGGGGATCGACTCCATCTCGGGGAAAAAGTTGTTCTCGAGGTCACTCAGATCGGCAAGCAATGCCATAACGACGGATGTGCCATCAAAAAAGCAACCGGTGATTGCATTATGCCGAAGGAAGGAATTTTCACAAAGGTCCTTCACGGTGGCACACTCCGCAAAGGAGATCCCGTAACGCGATTGCTGACGGTATCGGACTCGAATTCCTGAAAATCATGAAGAGGGCGAAAGAAGAAGCCGCAGCGACCCCCGATATTTTTTCAAAATAATAAAGTTAACATAATATATCTTATCGGAAGTTGATTGCGGCCACATATAGAGCCGTTCCGCCGATACATTAGAAAGAACATTAACTATCCTAAGACTGTTTTTATGTTTTACCAAGGAGCGTTACAATGGATATTTAAGGTGGATTCGAGGTTATCTTGTTTGGAAGTTTTCGGCCTTCTCCAACTTGGATTTCGCCTCAGAGAGGAACCGGTTCAGGGCTCCCTGCGGTTTTCGGAAGCTTCCCGTATCAATCCATTCAATACGCTTCTCCGTCTGGAACCAGGTCATCTGACGCTTCGCAAAATGGCGGGTTTCTTTCTTGAGAAGATCCACGGCATTCCTGAGTTTCTCCTTCCCGATCACTACGGGGATCATTTCCTTATAACCGAGCCCCTGCATGGAGCCGGCATTCTTATCGACCCCCATGGCGAGAAGACCTCTCACCTCGTCCAGCAAGCCCTGCCGGATCATCTTGTCGATCCGTTTTTCGATAACGGGATAGAGTTTGTTGCGGCTCATGGTTAATCCGAAGAAGATAAACCGGTACTGCGATTCCAGGTTCGCTTTCTGTTCTTCCTGCAACTCCGAGATCGGTCTGCCCGTGATCCGGTAGACCTCCAGCGCCCGTATCAGGCGCCTTTCATCATTGGGATGAATCCTGCATGCTGATTTTGGATCAACCGTTTTCAGTTGATTATAGAGTGCGTTACGACCTTTTTTAGCAGCAAGTACTTTAAGGGAATTTCTGATCTCCGGATCGGCTTCCGGACCATTGAAAAGCCCGTTCGTAAGTACCCGGATGTAGAGACCGGTCCCGCCGACAACCAGCGGGACCCGCCCGGCCGCATGCATCCGGTCGATAATTTCACCGGCCTTCCTGCGGTACTTTCCGACGCTGTAGGATTCGGACGGGTGAACGAAATCCACGAGGTGATGTTGTATCCGGTCCCGTTCCTGCTTTGTCGGTTTTCCCGTTCCGATATCCATGTAGCGGTAAATCTGCATCGAATCGGCACCGATGATCTCGGTGCCCAGGTTGTCCGCAAGTTCAATGGCAAAACGAGTTTTACCGACGGCTGTGGGACCGACGAGAAAGAGGATCGGTTTTCGGTGATCGGTCATGCGAAATGCTCCAGCCCTTCGACAGGTGAACGAAGGTTTTTCCTTCGCTCAGAAATTATCGTCCCGGTTTACCCGGGGCGATTCAGAAACAACCGCCAATGTTTGTCAGGTTCGTTTGAACCGCCGCAGGATTTCCGGCAGGTCGATCCGGATCATCGTCGGCCGTCCATGTTCACAGGTATGGGGGGATTCGGTCCGGCTCAAATCCTTCAGGAGTGACTCCATCTCTTCCATTTGCAACGGTTGGTGTGCCTTGATCGCTCCCCGACAGGAGAAGAGATGAATCACTTTTCCGATTTGCCGTTCCAGCTCCTCAGCCTTCCCGAGGGTGCCGATCTCCTCGATGATCGCCCGAACCAGTTCCGCAATATCGGTTTCGGACACCCAGACGGGCACACCCTTGATGGCGAACGTCCCGTGGCCCAAATCGTCGATCTCAAGACCTAACCGGCCGAGGAGGCCGGTATATTCCTGCAGAAGAAGCTCTTCCCGCTGCGAAAGAGAGAGGTTTACGGGGATTAGAAGCCGCTGAACCGGGATCTTTTGCCGCTCATATTGTTTCATGAATTTCTCATAGAGGATCCTTTCATGGGCGGCATGCTGGTCCACGAGGAGGAGTCCTTCCCGATCCTGAGTAATGATAAAACTATTGTCGATCTGTCCCATCGGCACCAGCCGTTCCGAGAAAAGAGATTGCACGGCGGGCGTCGAAGACGTACAGGTCGGCCGGGCCGCCGGATGCAATGACGCGAAGTTTGTCCCGGATACCCGGTTCCGTCGAGACTCTCCGGTCTGCGCGGCCTGCACGTGTAAGGGGGGATGTCCCGCTTGCTTGAAATAAGAGGCCACGGCCTCCCGGACACGCTCTTCCCGTCCCGAAGGACCCGGATCGTCCGGTTGCGCCCCGCCGGGTTGACGGCCGAAGTCCTGAACGGTTTTTCGGACGGCCTCCCGGACGAAGTTGTGGATCCGCCGGATATCGGCAAACCGGACCTCCCGCTTGGTGGGATGGACATTCACGTCGACGAAGGACGGATTGATCTCAAGAAAGAGATAGACCACGGGATGACGCCCCTTCATGAGCAGGGTCTCGTAGGCCTCGTAAACGGCATGGCGAAGGGTCGGGTCGGAGACGGGCCGCCGGTTGACGAAGAAATTCAGCGCTCGGCCGTTCGGCCGGGAATAGCCCGGAATGGAAACGAACCCGAAGAGATGCATTCCTTCGACTCCCTCCTCGACCTCTGTGAGGTTGGCCTTTAAATCCCTGCCGAACAGATGCCCTGCCCGTTCCAGAATTGAATCGACATCAGGCGCCTGGATGAGGGTCCGTCCGTTGTGGCGCAGGGTGAAATAGACGTCGGGATGGGCGAGTGCAGTCTCCGAAACGGTCCCGGTGATATGGGAAAGTTCTGTGGAGTTCGATTTAAGGAATTTTTTGCGGGCCGGTATATTCAGAAAAAGATCTTGAACTTCGATGGTCGTCCCCTTCCCTCTTCCCGCTGCACGAATTTCTTTCACGGTGCCGTCCTTCAGATAGATTTCAGTTCCTTCCGGCCGGCTGCCGTCGGATGTCGTGAGATGGATATCCGAAACGGAGGCGATGCTCGGCAGCGCCTCCCCCCGGAACCCGAGAGAGGCGATCCGTTCCAGGTCCGCGAATTTCCGGATTTTGCTGGTCGCATGTCGCTCGAAGGCAAGGAGCGCATCCTCCCGGTTCATTCCGCAACCATTATCCCGGACGCGGATCAGTTTCTTTCCTCCTTCAGTGATATCGATCCGGATGTCCGATGCGCCTGCATCGAGGGCGTTCTCCAGCAGTTCCTTGACCACGGAGGCGGGGCGTTCCACGACCTCGCCGGCGGCGATCTTGTTGATGAGATCACTGGGAAGGAGTTCTATCTTGTGCGCCCCATTTGCGTAAGGTGCCTGCTCATGATCCCTCCCCATTTGCGTAAGGCGTCCGCTCACGATTCTTCCCTTTGAGAAAGAGGGGTCGGGGGAGGTTGCTCGTTCGTGGATGCGGTACCGCCGGGTGGCCGGGCCGTCTTGTCGGCAAGTTGCATCAAGGTCACCCCCCCCAGGTGTTCGTGCAGTATCTTACGGCTTTCCCGAAAGAGGTCCTGCAAGTATTGCTGGTCCGGGTCTTTCGGATAAGGAGCGGCCAGGAGCAGTTTGCCCCGGGCGGCTTCAACCACTTGGGATACCGTGATCCGTGCCGGATCTTGGGCCGGGACAAAGGCGTCCCGCATTCCCTCGATGCGTCGAGCCAACCCTTGCCTGACAAGAGAGGTCAGAATCTTTTCCATCATGTCATAGGTAATTCCCAGGGTTTGTGAAATCGCCAGCGTCCGGGGCGGCTCCTCCCCTGCGAGGAAGCGCCGGACGATTTCGATCATGGCACGCAGCGCCAGATATCCCCGGAAATTCTCGGGTCGGAAGGTTCCGGTGGCTCCGGTCCGATAGATTTCCGGATATTGTAGAACATAAGAAAACTCCGCCCCGAGAAGGACGATAATCCAGATCAGAAAGAGGTAGAAGAGAAAGGCGGGGATCGCGGCCAGGGCACCGTAGATCTTGCTGTAAGCGGAAAAGTGTGTGACGTAGAGAGCGAAGCCCCACTTGAGGACCATAAACAAGAAGGCACCAATGGCGGCACCGCCCAAGGCTGAACGCGTTCCGACCCGCGTATAGGGAAGGAGTTTATAGAGCATGAAAAAGGCCAGGAGGATCATGAGAAAGGGGATCAGATAGACGAGGGAAGCCTTGATCAGGGGGGAGGTCAAAAAGGTCCCCAGTACCGGCAGGGATTTCAGCTTGGCCGTCATGAAAAGAGAAAGACCGATCAGAATCGGCGCCAGGGTCAGGGACATCCAGAAGGAATTGATTTTGTCCCAGAGGCTTCTCTTTTCCGTGACATGCCAGATCGCATTGAAAGATTTCTCCATGGTGTTGATCATGGAATAGGCCGCGACAAAAAGGACCAATGTCCCGAGCGTACTCAGCGCTGCGGTATTGGAGGAGAATTTATCAATGTTGTCCTGGATCGTCCGAAAGAGTTGTGCATTGGGAAAGAGATAGCGGCTGAGAAAATTTTTCACTTCCTCCCGGGAGAGTTTCATCCGGCTGAACCATGAAAAGGAAACCGCCATCAGGGGGACGATGGAGAGAATCGTGGTATAGGTCAGCGAGGAGGCCCGCAAAAGACACCGGTCCTGGATAAATTCCAGTCCCACATGGTAGCAGAGCCGGAGTCGGCTCAGGAGCCAGGCGGAAAATCTGGAATAATCATCGATATCCAGGGTCAGGAGCCGGGCGAAAAAATTCTGTCTCCCCATCGTCTTTTTCTGATTCATTTTTATGCTCCACTCAGGGAAAGGTTGCCGATGAGGAGAGTAGGGGAACCGATCGAACCGTAGAAACGAATATCGCTTCCGATCCCTTCAATTTTTTTCAACAGGTCGATCAGATTCCCGGCCATGGCACCGCCGCGTACCGGATGGGTCACCCTTCCCTTCTCCACCCAAAGGCCCGAGACTCCAACGGAGAAATCACCTGAAACCGGATTGGCCGTATGCATTCCCATGACTTCGGTCACAAGGAGCCCACGATCCATCTTCCGGAGCAGTTCCTCTTCGGTCAGATCCCCGGCTTCGATGTAAAGGTTCGTGGTCCCCACATGGGGCATTCCGGCGTAGCCGTTTCGCATGCCGTTGCCCGTAGAAGACTCTCCCGCCCGGTCGGCGGTATAACAGTTATGCAGATATCCTTGCAGAACACCGTTGCGGATCAGGTGTTTACACTGCATCGGCACGCCTTCGTCATCAAAAGGCGCCGTGCCGGCGCCGCCCGGCAGGAGGCCGTTGTCAACCAACTGGAAGGTGGAGGCAGCGACCTTCTCCCCTACTCGGTCTTTGAACAGTGATTTTTCTTTCTGAACGGCATTCGCGGAAAAAGGTGCCGCCAGAACTTCGAGAAACCCGACGGCCGTAAGAGGCGTCAGTAAGACTTTCACATTGCAGGTCGGGACCGCCTTCGCGCCTAAAAGCTGCAGGGCATTATCCGCCCCTCTTCTTCCAATCTTCCGTACGTCCAGCCCCGAAAAGGTCCGATGAAAATCGGAGTCCCATCCCATCTCCTGATGGGTGCCGTCATCGGCCATCACCATGATACTGGCGGAGCAGGAAGTTCCGCTGAACGAAAGATCGACACCCCGGGAGTTGAGAAGGTGAACGTGATACTCCGAATCATGGGTGGCCGCCTTGCGAACGACCTTGATCCGGGAGTCCCGTTCCCGGGCCGTTTGCTCCAGCGTCATGGCCCGGGCAATCTTCTCCTCTTCAGGGACGGCGGCGATACCGGAGTCGAAGAGCTGAAGGTCGACATCCGGGATCTCCGTCGGACCGGGGAGACAGTTATGGGAATCGGGCTCGGTAAATTTCGCTGCGGTTACGGCATGTTGAACCAGGGCATCGATCTCCGAACCGTCGGAGAGGGCCGCAAAGGCAAACCCCGCACGTCCCTCCTCGATTACCCGCAGACCGGCCCCACGGATATTCGCGGAGATAAAGGCGTCGACCTTCTGGTCCTTGACCTCGATCGTTGTCGCACGCGAGGAGAGGAGATAGACCTCTGCATTCTCGATACCCCGGTGAAGTGTACGGGAGAGGATCTCCCCGGCGGTCTCGGAAAAGTTCATGTATTCAACCTCTTTCGAATTCCCGGTTTCTCATTTTTGTCTCCCTGCTCTTCATGACAGCTCAAAAATCATCGCCACTTCATTGCAGTCGGGAAATTTGAAACATTTTACGCACTCTCCCCACACCTTTTGAGGGAGGACATTCTTGTCGGCCTTTTTGAATCCGATCTTCATAAAGAACCCCTCCTTGTCCGTCAGAGTGAAAACCCGTCCGACTTTCAGCGCCTCCGCCTCCTTGAGACAGGCTCGGGCCAGGCGGCTGCCGATCCCCTGCTGCCGGAAATTCGGCAGTACGGCCAGGGATTTGACTTCCGCAAGATCTTCCCAGACGATATGGAGGGCGCAGACCCCGACAACCTGCTTACCCGCGATGCAGACATGAAAATCCCTGATATTGTCATACAGCTCGCTCAGGGATCGGGAGAGCATCTCCCCGTCCTGCGCCGACTGGTTGATCAGTTTCTGGAGTGCGGAGACATCACCAGGCTGTGCCTTACGAAAGAGAAAGGACTCTTTTGTCTCCAAAACCTCTTTTTTCATATCAATGATTCTCAATGTAGAAAACGTGAAAATGAACGGCTGTTTTTCCTTGACGGGACAGAGGAGATTCTCTATAGTACCCAAATCCTGGGACCTTAGCTCAGTCGGTAGAGCAGAGGACTGAAAATCCTCGTGTCCGCAGTTCGATTCTGCGAGGTCCCACCATTTCCGGAATTATACGGGATAGCCGTTGAGGAAATCAACGGCTATTTTTTTATCTGCCCGGTATGCCGGGCAGATAAAAAAAGGGGCGGCCCGAAAAGACCTGCCCCTTGCATTTTCTGGAGCGGGAAACGGGATTCGAACCCGCGACCTTCAGCTTGGGAAGCTGACACTCTACCACTGAGTTATTCCCGCAAACGATCTTGTTATTTTATTGATCTTCCGGATGAAGTCAAGAGTTATTTGATCCGGATCAACCCCTTTCTTCCTTCCAGCGCCGATAGAGCGAATGTTCAATCCCCATCATGTCGAGAACCCGGCCGACAATGAAATCGACCAGGTCGGAAATCGTTTCCGGCCCATGATAAAAGGCCGGCATGGGGGGAAGGATCGTCACACCGAGGCGGGAGAGTTTCAGCATATTTTCCAGATGGATGGAAGAAAGCGGGGTCTCCCTGGGCAGAAGAATCAGAGGCCGTTTCTGCTTGATCATGACATCTCCGCTCCGCCGGATCAGGTTGTCGGCAAGACCGTAGGCCAGGGCCGCAAGGGTTGCCATGGAACAGGGGGCGATCACCATTCCCCGGTGCTGCGAGGAGCCGCTTGCCGCCGCAACCTCAAAGTCTTTATTGTTGTAAATACTTACACTTGATGGATCTATCTTCAGGTGATTCTTTAAATCTTCCGTATTCAGTGTCGGGGGAATCCCCACCTCTTCCCGAAGCACGATTTGAGCCGCATCCGAAAGGATCAGATCAACATGACAACCCGCCCGGTTCAGTTCCTCCAACAGCCGCGTTCCATAGACCGCTCCGCTGGCGCCGGTCATCCCCAAGATCCATCTTTTTTCCATGGAAAGTCCGTCCTTATAACCAGAGATCCAGCAGGGTAAATGCAAAGAGGGTCACGCTGATATAGCCGTTCATCTTGAAGAAGGCCATGTCGAGCCGGGAGAGATCATCTTCACGGATAATGGCATGTTCATAGAAGAGGAGGCCGCTGACAATCGCCAGCCCGGCAAGATAGTAAATTCCCAGCGACAACATCGGAATCTCCAATGTCAGGAGGACCACCGTCAGGAGATGGAAAATCCGAGCGATGACCAGGGAAGACCCGACCCCGACCCTGCCGGGGAGGGAATAGAGTCCGGCCTTCCGGTCGAAATCGATATCCTGGATGGCATAGAGGATGTCAAAGCCGGCCACCCAGAAAAAGACGGCCAAGCCGATAAGGAGGACGGGAAGTTCCAGGTTCCCGCGCACGGCGATCCATGCGCCCACCGGAGCAATGGCCAGCGAGAGGCCGAGAACCAGGTGGGAATACGCGGTAAACCGTTTTGTAAAAGAGTACCCGAGGATGACCAGCAGGGCAAAGGGAGAGAGCATCAGGCAGAGAGGATTGAGACGAGCGCAGGCGAATACAAAGAGCAGAAGGGAGCCGACGATCATCCAAACGGCCTGCGGGAGGGTCACAATCCCTCTCGGCATCTCCCGATCGGCCGTACGGGGATTTGCGGCATCGATCTTTCGGTCCACCAGGCGGTTGAAGGTCATGGCGAGGGTTCGCGCACCGATCATGGCCATGAGAATCCAGAACAGAACATGACCCGAAGGAAGACCCCGTGCCGCCAGTACCGCTCCCATGAGGGCGAAAGGGAGTGCAAAGACAGTATGAGAAAACTTGATCATCCGAAGGAGATCAACAAACGTCCGTATCATAGTCGGTTTCTCCCATTTCTCAGACGCGGGTCACCTGGACCATTCGGTTGACGTAGCGATTCAATCTTCGGTGGTCTTTCGGTTTCAGTTCCGTGAATTCCACGCCGCAGAGATAGCGCCAGAGCGGATAATCGCTGGCGGGCTGAGTATATTTGACCACGGCCTTCCCTTCGACTCGTCCGTACCGGGGGAGTTCCACCTGGAGGTTCTGCAGGAGCGTCCCGGTTTTGAAAACCTTATTGGAGGTAAAACGGAGGCCTTTCAGTCCAATGTCAATCACGACGCCCCGTTCCTTGTCGACATCCACCTGAATCGGTTCATCCGCACTGTTTTTGTATCGGGCCATTTTTATGTCCTGGCAAGACTCCACGATCAACGGATAGGAGAGACGGTACTCACCTTCCCCGGTCTCTCCCTTTTTCAGAAGACGTGTCTGGAACTCGTACAGGATCCCCCGTGCCGAATTGTAACGGACGAGCAGTTCCCTCCCCTCCGTCAGGCCTGGATCTGCTGCGAGACGGTTCATAACCCGAATCCGCAGAAGACCCTCCCGCTGTGAATGATTGATGGCACACAAAAAAGCGGTACAAAGTTCCGTGCCTTCTTCTCCCGCGATCCGGAGCGGAATACGATGATCCTGCGTCCAGTCAAGATGTTCCCGAATGGCGGCTGCATCGGAGATCATTCCCCGGACGACTTTTTTCCTGCGAAAGAGATTAAAAAACATCGGTGCCTCCTACCCTCTTCCCATTTTATGGAAAATAGCTGCCTGTACATCCCGTTTGCGGCCGGTCCATTCCGGTGCCACCAGTCGTGCAGGAGGGGCTTCCCCCATGAATCGATGGATCACCATCCGGTCGGAGATCCTCTCCACGATTCGGCAGACAATCTCAACATATTCTTCCTGCTCCAGGAGGGGGATTTGCCCGGCACGATATGCCTGTTCCAGCGGCGTCCCTTTCAGTACATGAAGATGGTGGAGTTTGATCCCTTCGACCTGAAGATCGAGCAATGCCTGAACGGTCTCGATCATATCGTTCATCGATTCGCCCGGCAGTCCCAGGATCACATGGGCGCAGAGGGGAATCTCCCGTTGATGGGCACGTTGCACGGCGTCTACGACACAGGCGAAATCATGACCTCGGCCGATTCTTTGCAGGGTCCGGTCGTGGGCTGACTGGACGCCGATTTCAAGATCCAGATATTCAAGACGTGCCTGAAAGGCTGCGATCAGATCGAGTACCGTATCCGGCAGGCAGTCCGGCCGGGTGCCGATGGAAAGGCCGACGACCTCTTCGACACCGATCGCCTCTCCCCAAAGTCTTTGAAGGCGGGGAATCGGGGCATAAGTATTACTGAAGGGCTGAAAATAGGCTATGAACTTATCGGCCCGGAAACGCTTCTTTCCATAGGCGATACCCGAACGAAGCTGCGCCGTGATGGATTTCCCCGGATCGGACCCGGTCGCAGCGGAGCCGTTTGCATCACAGAAGAGACAGCCTCCCGTTGCAAGAGTTCCATCACGATTGGGACAGGTCAGACCGGCATGGAGGGGAATCTTGTGGACCCGGCAGCCGAAATACCGGCGTAGTTCCGCTCCCAACGTCCGGATCGGCACTTTCTTTTCCAGGATCTCTGCCTGCGACATCTTGATCGGTTTCCTATTTCTTTTCCGCCGGTTTTGTGTAGAGTGTAATAAACCCGGAGAGATGTTTCCGCTCGGTCAGGCGGGCCATCACATCTTCGGCCTCGTCATGACCGACGTAACGGCCGACACGGACACGGTACCAGACCCCTTTTCCGGGAATCGTCTTGATCATGGTATAGGCCGGATATCCTTCCTGCTGAAGCTGTTGAGAGAGTTTGTCGGCCGCGTCGGCTCTTTCAAAGGCTCCGATCTGGATGGTATAGAGGGAAGGGATGGTCTGGATCGGATGGGGTACAGGTACCGGGGCCGCCGTGCCGGGCAACCCGGAGGAGGGCTCCGCGGTAAGATCATCGAGGGTGTTTTGCAGATTCTCCTCTGCGTCTCCCGTTCCCCCGGTCGGGGTCTCTCCTTGCACCACTGCCGGACTGTTCATCGTGCCGGAACCGCCCCTTGCCGGAACGGAAGGGAGTACATCCCCGGCCGACATCTTTGTCTCTGAAACAGCGGTTTGGTTTGTCGGCAGAGAGTCCGCCTCCGTCCAATGCTCCGGCCTGTCCGGTACGGGGAACAGTCTTCCGACCAGGAAACCCGCAGTGAAGATCAAAAGACCGATCACGATTGCCGCAGCGACGATCCCTTTAAACTCCCGGTTGCCGAGATGCAATTCATAATCTTCACGGATCCGATCTAAATCGATCATCTCTTTCGTCATGGTTGCCTCTGCTTTTACATTCTCTCCGGCGCTGAAACGCCGACCAGATTCAAGGCGTTATGAATTACGGTCCGCACCGCTCCGATCAGACAGAGCCGGGCAAGACTTTTTTCCATGTCCTCGGAAAGGACCCGGTGTTTGAAATAGTAGGCATGAAGCCGGGTGGCCAGATCCTGCAGGTAGAAGGGGATCCGGTGAGGTTCCATGGTATCGGCGGCCCCTTCCACCACGTCGGGAAAGGTCCCGAGGAGCTTGATCAGTTCCCGCTCTTCGGGAAGCTCCAGCCGTTCCAGAGGCGCTTTCGCCACCCGATCAAGGGGAAACCCCTTTTCTTCCGCCTGGCGGAAGACACTGCAGATCCGGGCATGGGCATACTGTACATAATAGACGGGGTTTTCATTGCTCTCGGTCTTCGCCAGGTCAAGATCGAAATCGAGATGGGAATCATAACGGCGGAGGAGAAAGAAGTAGCGGGCCACATCCGCACCGACCTCCTCCACCACTTCCGAGAGGGTCACGAACTCTCCGCTCCGTTTGCCCATCCGGACCGGTTTCCCCTGCCGCAGGAGATTTACCATCTGGATCAACAGGACTTGCAGACTCTTCGCATCGTACCCGAGGGCCTCGATGGCGCTCTTGATCCGTGCCACATACCCGTGATGATCGGCGCCCCAGATATTGATCAGTCGATCAAAACCGCGCTCCATTTTCTCCCGGTGATAGGCGATATCCGACGCAAAATAGGTGTGGTCGCCATTCCCCTTGATGAGGACCCGGTCTTTGTCGTCACCCAAGTCGGAAGTCCGAAGCACGCAGGCTCCGTTCTCTTCATGGAAGAGCAGGTCCTTCGCCTCCAGCACCTCCATGCATTCCCGGACCTTGCCCATCTTGTGGAGGGATCGTTCCGAGAAAAAACGGTCAAAACGGACCCCGATCTTCTGCAGATCCTCGTTAATCCCTTCCAGAATCTCTTTCGCAGCAAGATCTGCGAACCGGGGGATGACTTCCTCTTCGGGGAGGGAGAGATACCGATCCCCCTCGCGCTCACGGATCCCCTTTGCGATTTCAATCACGTACTCACCGGGATAGACGTCTTCTCCGGGAAAGAGAACGGCCGGGTCGAAGAGACGGCGGTAACGGAGCCAGACGGAACGACCGAGGACCCGCAACTGACGGCCCGCGTCGTTGATGTAGAATTCCCGGGTGACCTTGTATCCTGAGGCATCAAGTATCCGGGCAAGGGCATCCCCCACCACCGCCCCCCGCCCATGTCCGATATGGAGCGGACCGGTGGGATTGGCGCTGACGAATTCCAGCAGGACCAAGGCCCCTTTTCCCCGGTCCGAACGGCCGTACTTCTCCCCCAGTGTCTGAATCTCCCGCAGGGTCCTCAGCCAGTAGTCGTCCTTCAGGAAGAAGTTGATGAAGCCCGGACCGGCGATCTCACACCGGTCGATCAGGCCGTTCGACTCGGGGATATGCTCCACCAGGACCGAAGCAATCTTTCGGGGAGATTGCTTGAGAGGCCCGGCCATAACCATGGCAAGGTTGGTTGCAATATCACCAAAACGGGGGTCTTTGGGCACATCGAGTTGAATGACAGGCAAGTGATCCAATGACAGGCTTCCGTCCCGACGGGCACTTTCAAGGGTATCCGTAAGAATTTCCGTTAAAGTTGTTTTCACGTAAATCGGCTCCGGAATAGATCGACATCCTATTGGAAAAGTTCAGGTCAACGATCGTTTTTGACCCGGCACTATTATAACAATCCCCCTCTTCCTGTCAAACCCAAAGGGAATCACACGATAGAAGTTCTTTTCAGGAAGATTTTTCTCCCACAAGCAACGTGGAATCGAGGGGCAGGGGCAGGGATCGGAGTCGGACAAATCCCGATTCATCCAGAAGCGCCCTTCCCTCCTGCAGAGAATAATTTCTCCCGGCCACGGTATTGACCAGCATGTTGAGAGAAAAGAGAGCACCCCAGAGAGGACGGGTCCCGTTCCCGTCGGTAAAGAAATCATTTACGAGAAACACCCCGCCGGGCCGAAGCGTTTTCCGGACCTGCCGGAAGATGGAACGGACCTCTTCTTCGGGATAGATGTGCATCACATTGGAGAGAAGTACCACATCGAATCGGTTATTGGGAAACGTGATCTTCCGAAAGTCCCCCGGATGCAGGACCACCCGCGCCTCCAGATCTTCCGCTTTCAGATGTCCTTCGATGATGGGGATGACGTCATCGATATCGGCCGCTTCGGCCTGCACTTCGGCATAGGACTTCAGGTACTTTCTGAAGTAGGTTCCCGGCCCGCATCCCAAATCGAGAATCCTTTCGTCCCCCTGCAATGGAAAAAGACGCACCAACTCGTCCGCAACCACGGCGGCATAGCCCTCCATGGCAGCCATGAACTTTTCCGTACGCAGGTGGAGATCCGCATCGGGGATCTTCTCCTCATAGGAGACCGGTTTCCCCGTCCGGATCGATTCTTCCAGGCGGGACCAGTTCGCCGTCAGATGCTCCATGTGGGCGATTGAGGCCGACATGTTCCGCCCCTTCTCCCCGGTCAGGAAGGGGCGCATCCCCGAAGGAATCAGATAAACATTCTCCGTTTTTTCGATTAATTCCAGGGCCGTCAGGGAATCAAGCAGACGTTCCAGCGCATCGGGATCAACACCGACCTCATGGGCCAGCGTCGCGGCATCCTTCTCTTTTTTGCCGAGGATCTCAAAAAGATTGAAGCGCAGCGCGACAAAGAGCGCCTGCGACTGCCAATAGGCGGAACTGATCTCTTTGATCTTCTGCGCCGAAGAAAAATCATCCATCATTCATCTCTTCTCATTGCAGCAGCACCAGACCGAAGGAATGCTGCGCTTCGTTTTCGTCTTTCAGCGGGGTCACCGCCAGCCCATGCCTCCGAACGGTGGCATAGACATCGATCCCGCAGGCCTCCATGGATGGGCGGGCTTCTTCCGGACGCCGACAGGGGGCCCGCACATCACAGGAGTCACAAAGACGACAGGGACCTGCCCCCATTCCGAAGGCCTTGTAATAACCGGACAGGAAGGCCTCCCGTTCCAGGAAATAGGCCAGATAACGGACCCGGAAACTCCGATCCGCCTGAATCAGGAGGGCCGTCTCATATTCCTGCAGGAGGTCGGCCGTTTCTTTCCTGGTGGGTGAATGGGGAGGACAAGTATGGGTACGACCGAAATCTTCACAGCCATAGCGGCACTTCCAGACAACCCAGGAGGCCGTTACCACCGATGCGGCCGGGATCAGAATAGCGGCATTGGCGCCGTTTTCCCCCGCCTTTTCGATGAGGTCGGCCACGGATGCCGGTCTCTTTTCTGAACGGTCCTGCATATCCCCGGCAGGAGATTTCATGACTGACCTACAGATGAAAAGTTTCAAAATACAATGGCGGATTTATACCACAGTGAGGGGAAAAGTAACAAGCTGAAAAAAAGCGGTCCGGCTATTTACCGATTCGTTTGATGAGATCGTCCACTTCGTTTTCCGTATCATCGAGGAGAATGCTCGGCCGTTTTTCCAGATCGAGATCTTTGGCAATCTCTACGATCAGGTCCCGGTCGACCGTTTCTTTCTTGATCAGGAAACCTTCAAAGAGGGCATTGTCACAGAGCGTATTAATCAGGCGAGGAATCCCCCGGGAATATTCATGAATGGCATGGTAAGCCTCCGGTGTAAAGAGGTCCCGTTCACACCCGACAATCTTCAGACGATGTTGTATATAAGCCTCCGTGGCATCGGGATCGAGGGATTTCAGCTTGTACTTGAAGGCCACTCGTTGCTCCAGAGGGGGATCCAGGGCCAGACAATCATTTAAACCGGGCATGCCGAAGAATACAAAAGAGAGCAGCTTGCCCTGGTTATCCTCGATGTTCAGTAACCCCCGGAACTCTTCCATTAACTCCCGACTGTTCAGCATCTGGGCCTCATCGATCAATACGACGGGCTTTCGCCCCTCTTCGTGGATCTCCACGAGCCGATGATAGAGTTGTCCCAGAATCTCGACTTTGCTGTCGGCAATGTTCTGCACACCTAACTGTACCGAGATTTTTTTGAGAAGCCATTCCGCCGTGACGCTTGAATGGATAATAATCAACAACGCCGATTCGTAGGTTTCTTCGGAAAGCTCATCCAGCATCCGCCGGGCCAAGGTCGTCTTGCCCGTACCGATGTCCCCGATGAGGACGGCAAGCCCCTTCATGGAGTCGACGGCATACTCAAGACGAAGCAGGGCTTCGGCATGCTGTTCACTGCCGAAATAGAATCGATTGTCCGGGGAATTGGAAAAGGGTTGGCTCTGCAAGCCATAAAAAGAAAGGTAACTCATAGCGGCATTCCGTGGAAATCCTTATTCTTCGGGAAGTTAGATGTAAGAAACCTTTTTGTCCTTTGTGGGCGCCCCCCCCACGGAGGGGACATTCAGGCTTTGGACACCGAGGCCCTTCAGTTTTTGTGCGACATCCCGGTAGCGGGGGTTGACCTCATGAATCCGGAGGAGTTCCTGCCCGGCCCGCTCAAGGTCACCGTTTAATTCACAGACTTTGGCAATCTCATACCGAACCCCGATATATTCGTCATCGGTTCTTCCCTCAAGGGCAAGCCCCTTCTCCAGTTCCGTCAACGCTTCGGGGTATTGCCCCTTCTGGATATAACAGAGACCGACCATGGTGATACAATCCATGACGCGCTTGGGATCTCCGGAAGCAATCACGAATTCTTCCGCCGCCTCATCGATCAATCCCATCTCCAGATAAGCAATTCCAAGGTTATAGTGTGTTTCGTAATCTTCGTCACCGAGTTCTTGCTGGACCCCTTCCCGAAACTCATTGAAGACGTTCATGACATCATTTTCACCAAAGAGATGGGCGTCGGAAACGATAGACTGTTCCACTTCACGGCGGAGTTCGGCCGCAAAGTCATCTTCCCCTGAACTCCCGCTCTCTTGATCCCGCTCCTCCGTGTCAAATTCCCGCCGCAACTCTTCGGCAAAGTCGACAAAATCCGTTTCCTGAGCCGGGGGAATCTCCGTAATTTCCGGTGCAGCCTTTTCCGTACCCTCCACAACAGGTACTGCTGCGACCTCCCCGCCGGTAATCGAGGAGAGCTTTTCAGCCACATCGGCACGGGCAGGATGGGAGGCCAGAATGTTTTCATAGACGGATCGGGCTTCCTCCACCATGCCATGCTGATGATAGAAATCGGCCTCTTCGATCAGTTCGTCAATGGAATCTTCCGTCACCTCAACGGATCCTGTTTGTGTGCCGCCGACAGGGACGGCGTCTGCTGTTTCTTCCGTTTCCAGTTCAAAGGTAAGGTCTTCCATCGGCTCCGGCACCTCTTCAGGTACGGAGGAACCGAGTGCCGTTGGACCTTGCTGTAACTTCTGCTGGGCCTCAGCGTTTTCCGGATCAAGGGTCAGCACTTCGTTCAAGACCTTATCATATTTTTCCAGATCACCGGCCGCTTGATAGAGTCTGGAAAGTGTCAGCAAGGTGTTGACCTGCTCCGGGATATCTCCCCGTTCCACATAGATCTGGAGCAACCGTTCGCGGGTCTCGATATGATCGGGCGCCTTCTCTATGTTTTTCTGCAGATGGGTAATCGCCTTTTCGAGATGACCATATTTCAGATAGACATCAGCTTCCGTAAGATTGTCGGCGAGGAAGGTCTTCTGCTCCACTCCGGCCGGGTTCGGAATGAGGTCCACGACTTCTTCATCGGACCCGGCGTCCGTTGTTTCAATCGATCCCGTCTCCTCCGCATCACAAACAAGAATCGGCCCTGCGTCTTCCTCCGACACCGGCTCATCCTCACGGCTCAGGTTGACTTCCCCATAATCCATGGGGCCGGGATCGGGCACTTCGCCGCGCAGTTCACGCAGGCGGGTCTGAACTTCCATATCTCCCGGCGTCAACTCCAACACCTTTTCCAGGATGTTCTGCGCTTTTTCAACATCACCGGAATCGGCATAGATCCGGCTCATCTCTTTATAGTGATGCGTAACTTCATGTTTTCGGTCTAGTTTGCTCAGCAGGTCGATAATCTGCTGCCGAACCCGGAGATTATCCGGATCACGGTCCAGTATCGGCAGATAGAGGTCGAGCAGTTCATCAAAACGTTTTGAGGCGGCATACGCATCAAAGAGATCGTTCAGAACCTGGATCGCCTGTTCAAGCTCATTTGCATCCAGAAGAAGGCGGTAGATCTTGATCCGGTCATGTTCCGTCAATGCAGAAGGTTCAATGGAACGAACCTGAGCCATCCCCTCTTCAATCTCGCCCTTGCGGACCATGATTTCAGCTTTGAGCAGGGCGGTACGGTGATCTTCCGAGGCATCCGCCTCCAGTCTGCAGCAACATTCGTGGGCCAAGTCAATATTGCCCCGGGCCAGATGAATCTCGGCCATGTAACGTGTGATATCCCCCGGAGCAAGGTGGTTTTCTTGTCCTTTATTGCAGAGATCTTCCGCCTCATCAAGCCGGTTCTGATTCAGGAGGGCATCAACCACTTCCCCGTAGATTCTTCCCCCCTCTTCGATCATATGCTCTTTTAGATAGAGTTCCGCGAGACCGATCTTGATCTTGAGGTTTGCGGGATCCATATCAACGATGTTCTGATAGGCCTCAAGCGCCAGGTCATGAGAACCGGTCTTGAGATGATACCCGGCAATGGAGAGATAACATTCCTTGGCGTTGTTGGCCATTCCCCGTTCCCGGTTTAGTTGAGCCATACAGGCCAAGGCATCGAGGTTCTGAGGGTCCAGTTTGAGGATTTTTTTATTGACGGCAATCGCCTTGAGAGAAAATCCGGTATTGGTGAAGATCTCCGAAGCCCGATGATAAGCATCCACAGCCTCTTCCCGTTTCCGTCCCTTCAGGTAAAGGTCTCCAATTGTATTGTAGATCGTCGCATCATCGGCCTTGTTCTTCAACAGGCTCTTCCATTCGGCAATCGCTTTTTCAATCTGCCCCTTCCGTGCGAATTTCTGTGCCTTTTGAAGTACCTTGTTTTTCTTTTTGTCGTCTTTGTTTGTGTTGTCTTTCGGCTTGGCAAAATCAAAAAATCCCATGGCAGCCTTCTTCAGGAAATGTACCGTTTTTGTTCCCGGAAATCGATCACAAACAGTGCTGATTGACCTCGGTTCTGCTGAATGACGGAAAGATGAAAAACCGTAAAAAAAAACAAATAACGGTGAAATCTTAGAGACTTACGAATTAAAACGTCATTTTCTTCTACCTTTTAAAGATATCACGGTATTCCAAATTCTGTCAAGAATGATTGTTCGACAAAAAGTTCTCCAAAAAATCAGGATTTCCCGTACCAGTTCCACTCCTGGGAACGGTAGCGTTCCCGGCCGAGCCGGCCGGTCTCTTTCCATTCCTTCCGGGTCAATTTCGTCTGCAGAAACTCGACTCCCAAGGCCTTCCGAAAACCCCGGATCAGCGATTCTTTCAGCAGATCAGTCTCATGGAACCCCTTTAAAATGTCCGTGATGGAGGTCATTCCCTCTCCGGTCTTCTTACGTTTCTTATCGGTCGATCTCTGCAAAACTTCATTAAATTCTCTTTGCCCCGCCATAGAGATCAGAATGGACCCCTGCTGCAGGATACCGTAGGACATGCGCCGTTGGGCGCTTCCGACCAGTTTTTTCCCTCCCACGGTAATCTCATACCAGGAAGGGGAATCGAAACAGTTCGGAGAACGCCCCCCGGCCCGCTGCCGACGTTGTCTCTTTTTGTGAAAAGAAACCAGTTCGACATCGAGTCCTAAAAGTCGAAGACCGTTCAGAAGTCCGTTGCTGAGCATGCGATAACTCTCAAGGACGCTTCCCCCCGCTCCCGGGGCGGAACGGGGCAGCAGGATACTGTAGGTCAGCTCCTGATGATGGAAAACGGCCCGGCCGCCCGTCAGGCGCCGGACAACATTCCAGCCGCGGGACTCGCAGTCCCGGAGATTAAATTCGTCAACCACCTTCTGGAAATAACCGATGGTAATGGAGGGTCTGGACCATGTATAGAAACGGAGAACCGGACGGGCATCCTGTTCCTTCATCCGGGAAAGGAGGACCTCATCGACGGCCATATTGAAAAAGGCGTCATGGGAACCTGTATCAAGGAAGGACCAAGTATTCGTTGTGCTGCTATCCATGGGGAATGAGGATCACAATCTGCCGTGTAACGGCACAGTAAAAAGCTCCGGATGCAAGGCGCGAAGGTTTTGAGGAGTGAGGCGTACTTTTTTGTACGTCGAAATGAGCTCAAAACCTGATAAACGAAGTAGACGGAGCTTTTTTATGTGCCGTTTAGTTGATCTGTTCGAGAGACCCTTTATGTACCTGAATCAGGAAGAGTTCTTTCTCCATTTCTCCATTGGGTAAGACTCGTGTCAGGCCGGAAATGCCGGGGTAATTCCGGAAGGACTCCAGGCCCTGACGGATGTCATCACGGGTACGCCCGCCCCGAAACAGTGCCTGTAGAATCATTTCCGCTGCATCATAGGCCTGGGCGGTAAAAAGAGTCGGTTCCTCTCCATAGGCATGGCGGTATGCCTGCACAAATTCCGCAATATCCGTATGGTTGCTTCCTGCAAAGAAACCGTCGGTAAATACCGCTCCTTCGACAAAACGTTCTCCCCGGTGGATCAGTTCCGGTGAATCCCAGTTATGACTTCCTAATAATTGGACATGCTCGATATTATAAAAGGCAAGCTGCGGTGCGATCAACCCCACATCATCCGCATACCCCGGCATATAAAGAGCATCAAAACTCGGGTAATAATTTTTATGCCACTCTTCCATGGGGTATTCCGTCAGGTCGATCATGTCGGAATACCGGGAGAGGATCCCCGCAATGTCGGCATCGACGATCTTCCGGATCTCCGGTCCGAAGTCGACAGCACCTCTCGGGTAGGAAATCCGGCAGAAGACTTCTCCCCCCAGATTGTTCACTTCCTCTTCAAACAGCTTCGCAAGTTCCCTGCCGTAATTGTCGTCCGGATAAAGAACTGCGAAAGAATGGAGATCCCGCTGTGCCACGGCAAAGCGGGCGATTGTCCGGGCCTGTGCTTCATTGGTCATGGCGTTTCGGAAGACCTCTTTTCCCAGATCCCCAATCCCTTCCGCCGTGGCCGTCGGGGTAATCATCGGCAGGCCGTTCTTGTCCGCTACCGTCGAGGCCTCGACCACGGACCGGCTCGTCACCGGCCCGATTACGGAAACGACATTCGGATCCTTTGCGAGTGAAGTCATCTCGGAAGCCGCCCGCCGGGGATCACCTTTTGAATCCCGGACGGCCAGCGAAACCTTTTCCTCCCCAAAAAGGGTATTGAAATTGTCCAGGGAAAGCCGAACCCCCTGCAGCACCTGACGGCCGACCCCTTTCAATGGCCCGGATTGCGGGACAATGCAGCCAATGCGCAGGTTCCGGATCGATTCAAGATTTCCTTCCTGCACCACAAAACGATCCGCTTCATCCCGCAAGGGGTGCCCCGGAAAACGTTCGATAAAATTCTTGAAGATCCTTGATGCCCGGAAGTAATTCCCTTTTTTCCAAGCCCGCTTTCCCATGACATACAACGCAACACCACCCGGGAATTCTCCGGGTGCTTCCCGGCGCATCTGCCGGAGCTGGTCATCCGTCAGCGATCGGCCCATGGCATCCGCCATCTCGTCATAAATCGTCCGTCCTGTCGGACCTGTCCCGACCAGAAAGACTGCCTTCTTAAACTGCGACAGGGCCAGCTCCGGATCATCCCGATGCAGAAAGATCTCCCCCCGCAGCAGATATCCCCGTGCCGACAGTTCCCGGTCCTTTGCCGTACGGAGGAGGGAGCGTAATAATGCCAACGCTTCCTCATCCCGATTCGACTCCACGGCGATTTTTGCCGTCAGGAGTTTGGCCTGCCCCGCCTCGGAGGCCCCGGGGGTGGACTCCATCAGGGCCTGAAGAATACGACGAGCCTTGTCCGGTTCGTGGAGAAAATAATAGGAACGTCCGAAATTTAATGCCGCACCGGCTGGAAGTGCTTGTCCCGGATGCCGGGTAAGATAGGATTGATAAAGATGGACGACCTTCCGGTAGTGCCCCTGCTGAAAGGACGCATCCGCCCGGGCCAGTCCCTCTTCCCGGACACGATGCGTCTGCACCGGCATACATGCCGCCAGACAGAAGAACAGAAAGAAAAGGGTCCCTACCCCTGTCCGCGTGAACTTCTCTTTTCCGGAAAGCTCGAGGGTCGTCGTCACTTCTTCTCCCGATGACCGGTCATGACCTTAATCGTCACACCGTTTTGTGTTTCTTCTGTCTGCGGTAGCGCTTCCAGCCCGTTTTGAAAAGATCCCCGCCGTAAATATCATTGGCGACAATCGCAGGAAAATCTTCAAAGACAATCTGCCGGATTGCTTCCGGACCCAATTCCGGGTAGGCAATCACACGACTCTCTTTGATCTTTTCCGAAAGAAGAGCGGCCGCACCTCCGACGGCCGTGAAATAGACAGCCCGGAACTCGACCATACTTTGTATCACTTCCCGGGAACGTTGACCTTTTCCGACCATTCCCTTCAATCCGAGTCGGAGGAGCTCCGGTGTGTAAGGATCCATACGGCCGGCGGTTGTGGGACCGGCGGAACCGATGACCCGGCCGGGGGGTTCCGGTGCAGGTCCGACATAGTAGATCACCTGGCCGGCCGGGTCAAAGGGGAGTTCACCCCCCTCCCGGAGAGTTTTGAGTATACATTGATGGGCGGCATCCCGGGCGGTATAGGCGACGCCATTCAGAAGAACCAGGTCCCCGATGTTCAGCTTGGCAATTTCTTCATCCTTGAGCGGCGTACTCAAGCGAATCGGTCCGGACATGGCAATAGCCTCCTCAGAACAGGATTTCTTTGTGACGGGAAGCATGGCAATTGAGATTGACCGCAACAGGCAGAGAGGCGATATGGCAGGGAAAGGTTTCAATATGGACGGCGAGGGCGGTGACGCGCCCGCCCAGTCCCATGGAACCGATACCGAGTTTGTTGATCTCTCCTAAGAGCGATTCTTCCAGCCGTGCCAATTCCATCTTCGGGCTCGGACTTCCAAGGGGACGGGTCAGAGCCTTCTTGGCCAGGAGAGCGCATTTCTCAAAGGTTCCTCCGATCCCGACGCCCACGATAACCGGTGGACAGGGATTGGAACCCGCCTTCTTGACTGCGGAGACAACCACTCGACGAACGCCCTCTATCCCGTCGGCAGGTTTCAACATGGACAAAGAACTCATATTCTCGCTACCGCCTCCCTTGGGGCAGAAAAGGATTTTCAGCCGATCCCCCGGCACCAGGTCATAATGGATAACCGCCGGGGTATTGTCTCCTGTGTTACGTCGAGTCAATGGGTTCGCAACGATAGACTTCCGGAGATACCCGTCGGCATATCCCTGCCGAACCCCTTCGTTGACGGCGTCTTCCAGTACGCCCCCCACAATCCGGACGTCCTGACCGATTTCGATAAAAAAAACGGCCACACCCGTATCCTGGCAGAGCGGCATCCGTTTCTTCTTTGCCGCATCGTGATTCTGAAGAATCACTTCAAGGGCTTTCTTGCTGATAGGAGATTCTTCCGTTTCCAGGGCATGACGGATTGCGGAAGCCACATCCTCTTCAATGATGCAGTTGGCGTCGATACAGGTTGTCCGGACCGTCTCAACGATCCTTTCAAAAGAGATTTCTTTCATAATTTAGCCAGCGTCGTACGAACGGTTTCGGCCGAATCCTGCAACAGGGATTTCTCCGCGTCCGAGAGTTCGATCTCCAGGATCCGTTCGATGCCTCCGGCACCCAGCTTCACAGGCACCCCGATATAAACACCGTTGATTCCGTATTCTCCCATGAGATAGGCCGATGAGGGAAGGATTTTTTTCTGATCCTTCAAAATGGACTCCGCCATCTCGGTTACGGCGGCCGAAGGAGCATAGAAGGCACTGCCGTTTTTCAACAGACCGACGATTTCCGCTCCGCCGTTCCGGGTCCGCAGAATCAGTTCTTCGATCTTCTTTTGAGGCAGCAGTTGAGCGATGGGAATTCCGGCAACGGTTGTATATCTCGGCAGGGGAACCATGCTGTCGCCGTGCCCCCCCATGACCATGGCACTGACGTTTTCCACGGAGACATTGAGTTCCATGGCAATGAACGATCGAAATCTTGCGGAATCGAGGACCCCGGCCATGCCGATCACTTTTTCTCTTGGAAATCCGCTCACTTTCTTTGCAACGGAACACATCACATCCAGAGGGTTGGTGACCAGCAGAAGGATGGCATCGGGCGATCGGAGTATGGCCTGTTCCACCACCTCTCCGACGATCCCTGCATTCGTTGCGAGAAGGTCGTCTCGGCTCATGCCGGGCTTGCGGGTAATCCCCGCCGTGATGATCACCAGGTCGGAATTCCGGGTTTCATCATAGTTCTGCGTACCGATGATATGGGTGTTGAACCCCTCCACCGGAGAGGACTCGAAAAGATCAAGTCCCTTCCCCTGGGGAATGCCTTCAACAACATCGAGCAAGATCACATCCGCCAGTTCCTTTTCCGCAATCCTTTGCGCCGTCGTCGCCCCCACATTCCCGGCGCCGATGACGGTAACTTTTTTCTCCACGGTCAATTCCCCTTCATGTTCTTCACAATGGCCTCGGCAAATTGTGATGTTGACAGCTTCACAGCATCCTTCATCTGCCGTTCCAGATCATAGGTCACCCTCTTCTGTCGGATCGTTTCTTCCAGCGCGGCCACGACGACCTTGCCGGCTTCCTCCCAGCCGAGATGTTCTAACATCATGACCCCGGAGAGAATGAGCGATCCAGGATTCACCTTGTCCTGCCCGGCATACTTGGGCGCCGTTCCATGGGTCGCCTCGAAAAGGGCCACGGTCTCACCGATATTCGCCCCCGGTGCAAGTCCCAGCCCTCCGATCTGGGCGGCACAGGCATCGGACAGGTAATCCCCGTTCAGGTTCAGCGTCGCCAGGACACTGTACTCATCCGTCCGGGTCAGGATCTGCTGAAACATGGCATCGGCGATCCGGTCGTTGATCAGGACCCTGCCCTCCGGGATCTCTCCCTGGAGTTCCTTCTCCTCCAGGGTCTGATCGGGAAACTCCTCCCGGGCGACTTCATACCCCCAGTCCCGAAAAGCCCCTTCCGTATATTTCATGATGTTGCCCTTGTGAACGAGGGTTACGCTTTTACGTTTCCGGTCCAGGGCATATTGAATCGCCTTCCGGATGAGACGCTTGCTCCCGGTCTCGCTCACCGGTTTGATCCCGATTCCGGAATCCGTACGGATCGTACAGCCCATCTCATTATTCAGAAAGGAAATGACCTTTTTCGCTTCTTCGGAATCCCGGGCCCATTCGATCCCGGAATAAACATCCTCCGTATTCTCCCGGAAGATGATCATATTCATCTTCCAGGGTTCCTTGACCGGTGCGGGGACCCCCTCAAAATATCGAACGGGACGAACACAGGCATAAAGATCGAGTTTCTGCCGGAGGGTCACATTGAGACTTCGAAAGCCCCCTCCGATGGGGGTCGTCAACGGCCCTTTCAGAGCCACCGAATAATAGTGCAGGGCCTCGAACGTATCGTTCGGGATCCATTCCCCGTATTTTTCATGGGCCTTCTCCCCCGCGTAGATTTCGTACCAGCAGAGTTCCCGCTCATTGCCGTAGGCTTTTTCCACAGCGGCATCGAGAACCCGGCGGCCGGCCCGCATGATATCCGGACCGATCCCGTCCCCTTCGATAAAGGGAATCACCGGCCGGTCGGGTACCTGCAATCTGTCCGGTTCCATCCGGATCCGTTCTCCTTTCGCAGGCGGAGAGAATTTTTCAAGGTTGATCATCAGACAAACACTCCTTTCTATTCGCTCTTGATTAAATCTTCAAATCGAATGTCAACTCCCAGTATGCCGACAATCTCCTCCTTCCGAAAGATCGGAGTAGAAACGGTAATCGCGAGAACATTGGTGGTCCTCGATGTATAGAGATCGGTCACATGGGTTGACCCGTCCTTCATCGGGCCGATATACCAGGGGCGCTCGGAAAAATCCTCCTTGACGGAGAAGATCTTGTACTTGGCTTTGTCACCGACCTGTGTGATGTTTTTTGTAACCTTGATTCCTTCCGTATCCGTCACATAA
Organism: Deltaproteobacteria bacterium; assembly: GCA_013151235.1. Classification (NCBI taxonomy): domain Bacteria; kingdom Pseudomonadati; phylum Myxococcota; class Myxococcia; species Deltaproteobacteria bacterium. The sequence continues at coordinate 33,976 of JAADIO010000033.1, forward strand.
CAGAACTGGATAAAAGGATTGTCGTGAACAAGCTTCTGAAGGACTTTTTCGACCTTCAGATGGTTCATGGTTCTCATGGCCGGAGATGCGGCGGCCTCCTCCACGATCTCTTGGGCGATATCCAGGGCTCTGGCCTTCAACTTGTCCAGATCGGAGATAAAATATTCGGGCAGATGTTTCCGGGCTTGGCGAAGGATCTCTTCATTCGACATGGCGGTGATCCGTCCTGCGGCATACTGTTCGGCGACCCATTTCTGGATACGGACCAATCCCGGATGGGTCTTCGGAATTTTCCGGCCGCCCGTCTGGCGCACATGGGTATTGACCCAGTAACTGAGCCCCGCCACACCGGATTTGTCGGTAATGGTTACCCCGAGAGGACGGTTGAGAATCGATTTCGTATCAAAGATGTTATAGATCTCCTCGTTTTTTAACACGCCGTCGGCATGGATTCCGGCCTTGGTGGTATTGAACTCCTCGCCGACAAAGGGGTAGTTCGGCGGGATCGGATAGTTCAGCTCGTCCTGAAAATAGTCGGCAATCTCCGTAATTACTGTCGCATCGATCCCATCCCGCTCCCCTTTGAGGCCCATGTATTCAATAATCAAACCTTCGATCGGGGGATTGCCGGTCCGCTCCCCGAAACCGAGCAGGGTACCGTTTGCAGCGGCACAGCCGTAGAGCCAGGCCGTCGAAGCGTTGGCAAGAACCTTATGAAAATCGTTATGCCCATGCCACTCCAGCAGACGGGAAGGAACACCGCCGTAATGGATCAGTCCGTAGATCATCTCCCCTACCCCCCGGGGCAGGGCCGCCCCCGGATAAGGAACGCCGTATCCCATGGTGTCGCAGGCCCGGACCTTGATCGGAATCCCGCTCTCCTCGGAGAGACGCATCAGTTCATTCACGAAGGGGATGACAAATCCGTAAAAATCGGCACGGGTAACATCTTCCAGATGACAGCGGGGAATGATCCCGGCATCAAGCGAGGCCCGGACCACATCCAGATAGCCATCCAGGGCTTGTTTTCGAGATTTTTTTAACTTCAGAAAGATATGGTAGTCGGAACAGGAAGTGAGGATCCCCGTCTCCTTGAGGCCCATTTCCTTTACCAGTTGAAAGTCTTCTTTCTTCGCTCGAATCCAACCGGTTACCTCCGGAAACTCATAGCCCCGGTCCAGGCACATCCGAACGGCCTCTTTGTCCTTGTCGCTGTAAAGGAAAAATTCGGATTGACGGATAATCCCTTTGGGCCCCCCGAGTTTGTGGAGCATATCAAAGATCCGGACGATCTGTTCCGAAGTGTAGGGAGGTCTTGCCTGCTGGCCATCCCGAAACGTCGTATCGGTAATCCAGAAATCCTCCGGCAGAGAAAGAGGGACCAGACGATTTGAAAAAGAGATCTTTGGAACCTCGCTGTAAGGAAACTGATCCCGTAACAGATTTGGCTGGTTGATATCCTTCAGCTCATAATTGTAATCCCGGGCCACCGCCCGATCATTGTTAATAGACTTTTTCATACATGCTCTCCCATTTCATTACTGTCAGCTACTCCGTTGAGCCCCTGTCTTCCCCAAGGCACTTCTTCGACCTCTCATGGATGATACCCTGTGCAGAATCGGACAAGAAAGAGTGTTGAAGATGACGTCGGCAAGACGCTTCGGGCAACAGGAATTTGTTCGTTTCGAAACTTTTATACTAATCAATCGGTTATAAATTGTCAAATGAAATCGAAGAGTGCAAATTACGCAGAAATCTCCTTTCGCCGGACAACACCGGAATCGGAGACCGAGGTCTTGCAGATTCGTCAGCGGGAGCTACAATGACTGCTGAGCAGGTTATCATGTAAAGATGGCTACGCCTTCAGGCCGGTTCTGCTTTTCTCAAATACCTCTTGGGGTAAACAAACCGGATACTTGTGTCCTGAGCACTAGGACTGGTCGCCCATACCGAAGTGCCTGCTGGGGCACAAAAGATAATCAGCAACTTCTTCACCTTTTCTGCTCCTCGTTTTAGGCTGTCATCAAAACAACGGCAAACGACGTTTATAACTGACCATGCCTTTCCATGACCAGCCTCCACCCATGCCATATTTATTCAGATCCTCATAAATAGGCGTCGCCACGGAAAGCATCAGGTTGAAATTGCCGCCAAAAACGGTAAGAAAGCGCCAGCGTAACAGTCCGGCTACCGTGTTGCGAAAGCCACCGCTCTTGGCAATCACCTCGCTTTGATACTCGCTCTTTGCCGTCCAAATGCCGTCAATCTCAGCGCCGACCAGGAGGTTGTGGAACGGCGTATAATGAAGCGCTGCACCAACGATGGCGACGTTACCGAATGCATAGTCGTCTGAGTTCTCTGGTCTCACTGTATAGCCTGCCTGCGTATGGAGCCAGAAATCGGCAAAGCGTATGGACCCCAATAAGCCGCCGCTGATGGTGACGGTACCGGTACCGAGCTGCAGATTTGGGGTTGCAAGAAATGCTGTGTCAAAACCTCCGGCAGGCAGAGTAATCGCGCCATAAAAGGTGAAAAAACGACTGAAGATCTTATCCCGCCACAGGTTATGGCGCACGAGGATCTCCAGGTCGCTGATACCGCTGTGCGTAGTGCTGGTCATCCTCTTTCCCCCCATGACATACATATCCATGGTCTTATCCAGGTAGGACGCCTTCACCCGAACGGAAGTACGATGGGTCAGACCGTAGCTAAACATCAGCATGGTACCATTAGTCGTCATCGCCTTGGGTCCCATCATTCTGCCCTTGATGAATTCTTCCGGAGTCTGAACCTTCGAACCGACAATCACCTCATCCATATCCATATGCATGGAAACGGCGCCGATGGAAAATGCCCCGGCCGGTGGTGTTGTGGCGGTAAGGATGCGGACCGGCATGGCCATACCCATGGGAGAGACCGAAGATAGCACTTGATCAAAGGAAAGGACAGCACCGCCGTACCCGGCGGCAAAGGTTTTGGCCGCACCATCACCGCGAAATGCGATAATATTGGGGATCATGTCCGGGATCACCTTGCTGCCGATCACATAACGGGCTTCCCAAGCAGCAACCTCCTGGCCGGTATTAAAGTCATGGACCATTAATGCGGGAAAAGGCATTCGGGCCACCCTTCGCATCGATCAGCCGGACGAGATCAGCCACACCGCAGGTGTGCTCGGTTTCGGTCTTGCTGACAGCCGTGGCCACAGTCCGGTGATAAACATCCAGGTACATACCGCAGATCCGGCAGCAGGAATGCGGATCGGCTGCCTGCGTGCCTGCGGCCATACAGACAACAGTAATCCCTGCAACAAACACAATGATCCTGAACTTCATACATGTTCCCTCCTCCCGGTTATAGTCAGCCTGTTTTACCTCGAAGTGTTGAAAAACTGAAACAAGGACTGTAACCAATGCATCAGGTGTTACAGGAGGACAAGAACTTGGAGATAACACTCCTGACTTCGTTAATCATAAAGGGTTTGTTAATAAAGGTTGAGACGCCGGCCGCCTCTGCCTTGTTCTTCTCGATAGCCGAGCTGTAAGCCGTCATCATGATAATCTTGGCGCCCGGCTGCAACTCTCGAGCCATTTTTACAACCTCGATCCCATTCATGTCCGGCATAACCAAGTCGGTGATGATTAGAACAAACCGTTCCTCCTTAATCTTTTCGATGGCTTCCAGCCCGCTTGCAACGCAAACGACCTTGCATTTCTCTCTTCCAATCAATTTTTGGATTGACCAGCGTACCAACTTCTCATCGTCAACCACTAATATTTTCCTGCCCATGTTATTTGTCCTCATACACAATCGTGAATCGAAAGGAGCGAACTTATGCTCGGATCACATCTATGGAAGTTGTTGATGCAATATTGATACCTCTTACATGATCTGCGTGATGCGAACCGATCTCTATCTAACGGGAAGGACCTGAGTTGTCAATCAACAAACAGGAAACTGATTTCGCCTATCCGAGGGTGGGAATATAGGAATAATACGATGCCCCCTTCCGTCATTGTCCGAAAGGGGAAACAGGTGCCGGACAGTTTTTTTGTCCGGCACCCCGGACGATGATTAGAAGTCATACTTCATGTTCATATAGAAGCCCGTATTCACATTTCGGTTCACAACATTACCGAAATTAACCACTGCCCCCGTAATTGAAAGCCCTTTGGTCGGAAAATAGGCAATAAAAAAATCGGTCCAGTTGTCTTCCCGGAAGGACCCGATCCCGGGGACGCTCTTGTACTCGTTCGGTTTGCCCCGAAACTCAAAACCGACGGCCACGTTTGCTTCCGGAAACACTGCAAGTGAAGCTTCCGGTTCAATGTTTCCGTCCTTACTGAACCCGAGATAACCGGTCTGAACCGCCTTTGTGTAACGGCTCCCCACGTTAATAAGAACCGGCATCTTCCACCCTTTGTAGAGCTTGGTCACTGAAAGGCAGTAATCTACCCCGGAAGCGTGATCCAGACCGGCGGCCGTAAAGGCGCCTCCTCCATTTTTGTCTGCATGATCCACGTCCTGATTCTTTTTATATTCTACGGACACTGAAACAGCCGGAAGATTTTCGGTCTCTTTGAGCAGAAGGAGTTTGGCGTGATAGGTATCCATGGTTAACTCATCAATGCCGATATTTAAACCGTTTCCCCCAAGGAGGTTGGTCGTGTCAAAGATCGTCCGGGCAAAACCTAACTCCAAACGGTCGGTGATGGTCTCATTGAAATGATAAACATTCACGTTAAAATTTTGTGGAAAAATATATGTGGCACCCACCGTCGGTCGGCCGAAGGTCTTACCTTCTACCGGAGGGTTAGTCAGGTAGGCCCAGGGGATCAGACCTCCGCCTCCTTCTCCTTCAATATTGACAACCGGCGGACCGGCAATCGCACTTGCAGACAACAAAAAAACAAAGAGTAGAACCAGAGAAAGCAAATGAATCACTCTTTTCATGATGAATGCCCTCCTTTACGGATGATTATTGCATCTTTCGCTCTTTTTCACTCATGAGGTACTGCCTTCGGAATTACATCAAACCGTCAAGAACCCTTGCAAGAGTTGACCCCCGCCTGCATGTTCCGTATGCCATCACCTCCTTTCCTGCAGGGCTAATCCCGGATTTGTGTAGACCGGTTGAATATATATAACATGCATGGAAAATCGCTGTTGCAGGAGAGGCTTCAAAAACGTTTTACTAACCCCGCTATCTCTGGACAATCCGTCGGAGAGTAATAAATGGAAAGTTATAGTTGTCAAACTCTGCCTTCTTCGATATTTTTCTTTTAATCTCTAATCTGTGCACATAATGTGCCAAAGTGTTCAATCCACTAAAATAATTGGTTACGTGATCCTGTTTGTACATATTGCGACAACCGGGAGGATTGCAGGTCGGCCTCGTCAAGGCCCGAGATTGGGGTATACCCCCTGTGGGTACGGTGCAGGAAGCACAACGAAGGTCGACCGCCTGAGACACTCAAATGTCACCGTATTCACAGATAGGGCTACCTGATATACGAATATCCGGGATGGAGAAAGACCGAAGTGTCTTAAATATCTCAAAAATGGAACACATTCTGGAACATTGAGACACTTCACTTAGAGAAATAAGTGTGGAGATATCTGTATAGTGTGGACCTTGAAATGCCCAACATGGCGGCGGCCTGTTTTTTGTTTCCTCCCGTACTCACCAGTGCGTCTCTTACCGTTTCCAGGGTGAGGGCAAGAGGTTTTCTTCCTCGCTGCCTGTCGGATGGGTGACCGATTTGGATTGTACGGCTTTTGGCCCTCAAGAGGCTTGCTGGAAGATGTTCCGGAGAAATCACTTTTGATTTGCACCGAATCAGGGCATGCTGTATAGTATTTTGGAGTTCTCTTACGTTCCCCGGCCAGTCATAGTCTCTGAGTATTGCCATTGCATCTAAGCCGAGAATGACCTCTTCCGGTTTACTCCCTCTTGATTGGAGTGACTCTTTCAGACAATGCGTGGCAAGCAGGGGAATGTCTCCTTTACGATCTCTAAGTGGCGGTACATATATCGGCAATACGCAAATCCTGTAATAAAGGTCTTCTCTGAACTCTCCTTGATTTACTGCCTTGTCCAGATCTTTATTGGTTGCAGCAATAATTCTCACATCCGTACGGACGGTTTTTTCACCACCAACACGCTCGAAATGGCCGTTCTGTAGTACTCTGAGAAGTTTCACCTGCATAGGAAGTGGCAGGTCCCCTATCTCGTCAAGAAAGAGTGTTCCACCATCAGCAAGCTCGAAACGCCCTTTTTTCTCCCTGACCGCTCCTGTAAACGCTCCTTTCACATGTCCAAAGAGTTCGCTTTCAATGAGTTGCTCTGGAATGGCGCCACAATTCACAGGAACAAACATACGATCTTTCCTGGAACTTAGATGGTGTATGAGTGATGCAACAAGCTCTTTTCCTGTTCCTGATTCCCCAAGAATCAGCACAGGAACATTGCTTTCTGCAACATCCTCTATGAGAGCAAAGAGATCCTGCATCAGAGGATCTCTGCCAACAATGCCATGGAAGGTGGTCGTTGTTTCCAAAAACTTTCTAAGACTCAGTTCCTCTGTAATGTCTCTGAAGGCTGCTACTACACCAATGGGGTTTGAGTCTTGCCCTTCTATGGGGAAAATGTTCATGGTAATCGTACGTTCTTGACCATCTTCGGAGATCAGAGAAACTGAATACTCTTTCGATTGCTCTTGAATTTCCATATTCCCAAGTTTGCAAAACGAGCAATTCTCTCCACAGAATTTTCCTGGAAAAACTTCATGACAGTCCTTTCCAAGGACCTCTTCTCTGCGATAACCGGTCATGCGTTCAGCTGCTTTGTTAAAGAGAAAGAGCCGCCTTTTCAGATCATGGGCAAGAATGCCTTCATGAAGACTCTCAAGAACAAGATCTCCCTCTCTTTTGTGGGTAACAAGTGTATCTAAGTAGCCATGTGATAAGAGTTCTTCCGTCCGGATGATGATTTTCTCCCATTCCTTTTGTCCATTCTGCCCAGAACCGCAAAATGGCCAGATGAGCATGGGAGGATTTCCGGGAAGCCTTGCACATAAATCTTGTCCATATGGACCACAAAGGCATACCACAAGATCAAAGAGGTGAAACTCTATTTCATCGAGAGGGGTTAAAGAGGGAACCTGTCCAAGTGAATGTTGCACAAAAAAAGCCATGAGCTTTTCCGGAGCTTTAATGGACTGATCGGAAGCTGCAATTGCAACCAAAGACTCTTTCAGCATCACCGTGGCTTTCGCTGCGGCAACCAAAGATGCTTCCGGAGTATTGTTGCTTGAAAAAAGAACTTTGACTTTTTTCATGACTTAAAAAATCCAAGGCCAGCCACATTTATTTGTCTATCAGGGCTGAACTTTATGGTCTCCTTTCAGAGGACGGCAGCCTGTCTGTATGGAACGTCCGGACAGATCCTTCCGGTGCGTCACAATATTTGAACACCTCAAAATGTATGAAGTCGTAAAAAGTCTAAGATTATCTTCCAAAGAGAATCCCGCTTGCGGGATAAACAAGCTTCTTACGAAGTCATCAACTTTGGCTAAATGAATTGTTGCCTTATTGGTCCTCATCCTCATCAAACATTCGATGCTTCGCTCTCTCCGTATCTTCATACTGGCCGCTTTTGACCGTCCAGAGAAAGAAGAGCCATACGCCGATCCCGACGCAGAGGCTGAGAAATACAAGGAGAAGAATGCTCCACATGATTATTGCTCCTTCAGCCGGAGAGAGTTTCCGGCTACACAGAGAGAACTGACCACCATGGCCAAGGCCGAAAGAATCGGATGGAGCAGACCGGCCACAGCAACAGGGAGGGCTGCAAGGTTATAGAAAAAAGCCCAGAAGAGGTTCTGGCGAATCACGGCGAGGGTTTTCTTTGCAAGGCGGAAGGCTTCGGGGAGAAGTGTAAGATCACTTCGCATGAGGATCAGATCGGCCGTATCGAGGGCGATATCGGTACCGTCCCCCATGGCAATCCCCACGTCGGCCGTGGCAAGTGCCGGTGCGTCGTTAATCCCATCCCCCACCATGGCAACCTTTTGCCCCTTACTCTGGAGCCACCTGATGCGCTCCGCTTTATCGACAGGTGAGAGACAGGCCCGGACCTTTTCGATTCCGGCTCCGGCCGCCACTGCTTGAGCGGTTCCTGCTTCATCACCCGTCACCATCTCCAGATCAAAACCGGCACGAAGAAGCGTTTGCACCACGCTCTTCGATTCCTCCCGCAGTGGGTCGTGGATTGAGACCGCACCTTTGACCTTTCCTTCTTCGCCAAGATAGATGACGGTCGCTCCCGCCTCAACTTCCTCCATAACTTTAGTGCTCCAAGTACCGTTAAATAGGACACCTTCGCCCTCCAGAAAAGAACGACTTCCCAAGAGGAAGAATATGCCTTCTACTTCACCCGCAACCCCCATCCCCGGAAAGGCCCGGAAGTGCCGTACAGCCACCGGGCTATGCTTTTCTCCATGGAAGGCCCGTGCAAGGGAATGTTCCGATGAAGACTCCAGCAACCGGGCGATCCGTATCACATCTTCTGGATTCCGTCCATACCCTTCGACGTGACCGAGGGATGGTCGGCCCGCCGTTAACGTCCCGGTTTTATCGAATAGCACTGTGTCGACCTTCTGGAGCCGCTCCAAGACGTCGCCTCCCTTGATTAGAATTCCCTTACCCGACGCCGTCATCGTCCCCATGAGAAGAGCAAGGGGGGTGGCAAGTCCCAAGGCACAGGGGCAGGCGACCACAAGTACCGATATGCCGTTCATCAGCGCAACAGAAAGGGGTGTTCCCATAAAGAGTCGGAACATACAGGTGAAAATGCTGAGAGAAAAGACGGCCGGGACGAAGATCCCAACCACCCGGTCGGCCATCCGCTGGACCGGGGCTCGGCGAAGCTGAGCTCCTTCAACGATCCCGATAATTTGCCCTAATAGAGTTCGTTCGCCCCGGCGTAGAACGGAAAAACGAATTGTCCCGTTTCCGTTCCGGGTCCCGCAGAAGACATCTGTCCCGGTCTTCTTGAATACCGGAAGGGCTTCTCCCGTCAACATCGACTCGTCCACCCCGGACTGTCCGGCAATAACCCTTCCATCAAAAGGGAACTTTTCCCCAGGGCGGACCTCCACAATCTCTCCCTCCTCGACCGACGCAGTGGCCACTTGCTCCACTTTCCCCTCTTTTGTTACTCGCCGGGCCATTTTGGGAGAAAGAGAAAGGAGGCGGGTCATCGCTTCGGAGGCACGCCGCTTCGCCCCGGCCTCGATAAACCGCCCCAGCAGGATAAGAGTGATGATCATGGCTGCTGTATCAAAATAGACTTCGCCCCCTTGGGGGATCTGGAATAGACTATAGAAGAAGGCCGTACCAGACCCCATGGCCACGAGGACATCCATGTTCCATGCCCCACGGAAAAACCCCCGCACGGCCCCCTGAAAAATCGGTCCTCCAGAATAGAAGAGTACCGGCGCTGCAAGAAGTGCCGCAATCATGGAAAAGAGCATCTTGAAGCTCGGATCTATTCCCTGGAAGTAACCGGCATAGAGGGCGGTGCTATACATGAACAACTGCATGGAGAAGAAGAAAGCCGTTCCTAAACGGATTAGATCCTCTCTGGCGTGCTCCCTCTCCTCGGAGAGGCGGTCGGCAGACAGATTGGGACGGGGCCGGTAACCGAGAGCCCGGATCTTCTCCAAAATTTCGGTAAGTTTAACCCGTTCCGGATCCCATTGAATTCTGGCATGATGAGAAACATAATTGATCTCGGCGGAAAGGACTCCGGGTGTCTTCGAGAGGATACGTTCATTGAGCCAAACACAGGAAGCACAGCGGATCCCTTCGATGGCGAGATCAATGACGTTTTCTTCACCAACATGGCGGACATTCTCCTCGAGAAGGGAGAGTTCCAGCGGATCCGCAGACGGAGGACCGGGCAGCCATCCCCGCCGGTTCGAGTAAAAATCATCCAGTCCCTCGGAGTGGATCAACCGATAGATGCCAAGACAGCCGTGACAGCAAAAGACCTTCCGCTCGCCATCGAAAACCTCGAAGAGGGCGTCCTTCTCCGCAACGGGGAGAAGGCAGTGATCACATGCACGGAGAGACATGGAACCCCCGCCAGAGAAAAAGGATCCCCATGAGGATCACCATCACGCCGCCAGCCCGGTAGGCCCATCCACGGAGACGCTGTCCGACATGTCCCACCAGCACTCCGAATACGAGAAGGGAGGGAAGAGTCCCGGCACCGAAGGCGAACATGATAAAGGCACCGGAGACCGGATTTCCCGTGGCCGCCGCCGCCATGAACATCGAATAGGAAAGTCCGCAGGGGAGAAGCCCAAAGAGTGCTCCCAAAAAGAAGAAGCGAAGAAGGAAAGATCTCGTTGCAGTCTTCCCAGCGGCTGCGAGAATATATTGATTCTTCTTTTCAAACCACCGATAGAGCCCGGAACCGCGGAGGATTCCGACTCCCATAAAGAGAACGAACAACCCGGCGAAAAGGTCGACAGCATTCTGGAGACCGGTCAGTTTCCCCGCCACGTTCAGGAAGGAGCCGGTGAGTCCCATGAGGGCACCAACCCCGGCATAGGTCGCAAGCCTTCCCCCATGATAGAGAAGCTGCGGGATGAATCCTCCGGATCCTGTGCCCCCCCCCTCCTCTCGGCGGAAGGCAAAGGCACCCACCAAGGGACCGCACATTCCGATACAGTGGCCGAAACCACCCAGCAATCCGGTGCTCAGCGCCAGAAGATACCCTGTGTTCATGAGGCCGCCTCGAAAAAAAAGCAGACCGACTCTTCCCGCTCACCGATCCGGATCCCGATCTTGGCACCCCATTTCTTTTTACCCATTATACATCGCGGGAGAACCCCCTCCCCTACATAGAGACCTGTCCCTACCTTTTTCAGAGAAGGACGGTTCGGTCCCATGAACATGCCTGGCATGAAGAGGGAAAGAGTCACTCCCTCCACTCTGGAGAGCTGCTCGTTACCGAGCAGCCGGATCGTAAAACGGAGGGGTTTCATCATCACCGGCGGTGCGGGCTCCACATCGAGCTGGACCTTGATTCCTCCCGTACCGGCAATCCCCACGCAGAGGTGATCAAAAAAGTTGCAGGAGATATCTTCCACCCGTCCGTCCTCCTGTTTCGGCTCTCCGTTTTCCCGTGCAAAAATTTCATGCGAAAGAGTCTGCTTTCCCTGCGGTGTTTCAATGGTGGCCCCGACAATCCAGTGACCCGGCAGTGGCAGATCGAGATTGGCCACGATCCCCCCCCCGGCCGGGTTCCTCTCGAAAGGAAGGTTCCTGTCATAGCGGGATGTCGCCGGGCGGCTCAGGTGAAGCATGATCACGGCACTGCTGTGATCCACCCCCTGACGGTCCTTGACGGAGAGGAGTGCCCGGTTCTTCCCCGTATCGAACCGACTTCCATCCACCATCAGCCGCCACCCCAGGGATCGAGCGGCCATGCGGTCGGCATCCCAACGGATTCCATCGGCATAGGGTGAATCCGTCACCGTTCCGTCAAAGCTCCTGATTCCAACAACGATGGATACGGAAACTGAGGTCAGAACAAGAATTGTAACAAAAACAAGGAGTATCTTCATGGTGCCTCCGCCTTCCGGAAAGGGACCCCCTTTTCAATTCGGATAGAAAAGGGATCCGACTGCAGGACAAGATGAACGGAAAAACCGGCATGGTAACCGGCGATCGAAAGGAAAAGGGGAATCCGCAAAGTTCCTCGTTCGGGTACGGATATCGGTCCGGCAGGTTTCAACCGGACGGACCTCCCCTCGGCCAAGACCTTGATTTTGAGCGGAACCGACCTCCGTAGCCGATTCCGGATGGTCAGGTCAAATGCATTTACCGTCCAACCAGTCGCCGTTCGGCGGGGAGGAAACCCACTCTTCGCCATCAGGGTCACTTCGAGGGGAGGGCGGTTCAAGATCATAAAAAGGACCAGAATCAGAAAAAAACACGTGAGAACTCCAAGGGGCAGGACATTCGGCCGGAAGGGGTGCATCCTTCCTCCCGATTCCCCGAAACGATATTCCACGAGGGAAGGCGCTCCCTTCAGCTCCATCCGGCCGGCACAGGCATCAACACACTCCGAACACTGAATACAGCCCCGGCTTCCCCCCTCTCGGATATCGATCCCCACAGGACAGGCGGCCACACAGGCACTGCACCGACCGCACTCCTCCTGTCGTTCTTTATCATAGACAATCCTGAGTGTCCGGGAATCGCAAATCGTATTCTGGATCATCGAATATGGACAAACTGTGGCACAGAAACGCTGCCGCAAGAAAAGGAGATCGCAGAAAACAAGGAGGGCCAACCCAGCCCAGATGCCGCCTGTCACCGGCCCTAAGTTCCCAGACACAAGACGGGCGGAAAACTCCTCCGGCGTCATAAAATACCAGATCAGGTCAGCCGCAACAAGGAGGCTTAAAAACACAACAATAATGATACCCGATACCCTGAAGATTAGCCGTCGGCCAGACGTAGGGGTGAGAAAGCGGGTTGCCTTCAGGAGGACCGTCTGGGGACAGGCCCATCCGCACCAAATCCGTCCGAAAAGAAGAGTCAGCAAAAGGAACAGCAGGATCAGGAAAATCAGCACCACCAGGACGATAAAGAACTCATCCATCCAGATTGTCCTGCCAAAGAAATAGAGCCGTAGACGGGGGAGGTCGAAACGCAAGGCACTCTCGCCGCCCACCTTCAGAAATGGAAGCCCCAGGAGGATGACCGGCTGGGCAAGAAGAACCCACCGTCTCAGCGTCTGAAATCGCTTATTCCTCATCGTCCAGCATCTTGTATTTGGGTGCCTCAACTTTCCTGTGCCGTCCCCGTGAGTAGTAATAAAGTACGATTACTCCGTAGAGAATGACCAGAAAAAAACCATACCAGAAATAGGCCATCGAAAATTCACTCCCTACTTCTCCAGAGACTGCTCATAGGCCTTGACCTGCGTCCATCCGCTGAAGACCGGCGTATAGGATCCAACGTAATAGATTCCCCATAGAATTGTCCCGATGTAGAAGATCAGCCATCCGATCGGAAGCTTTTTCGCCGTCTTCGGGTTATCCATGGCTTCAATGCTTTCAAATTCTTCCGTCATATCACTTCTCCTTTTGATTTTTCTCAATCGACCGGATAAAGGCGACCAGATTCCAGATCTCCTTGTTGCTCAATGTAGAGCTGAAGGAAGGCATCCCGCCCTTTGCCTTCCGTCCGGCGATCTCCTGGTTCTCCTGTGTGCCGTTTTGAATGATGCTAAAAATCGTACCGTCCGCAATATCCCCTTCCGTGGAGAGCCAGACAAGGTCCACCAGGCTTGGACCGATTTCCCCTTGTCCCTTCTCTCCGTGGCAAAAGACACACTTCGCCTCGAATTCATCTTCTCCCGCCTCAATGGCTTTGTCGTTGCCGGCATAGGGATTGACCTCCGGGATGGTCGCTGCTTCCGCCTCCCCTTCTTTTCTTGCCTGTGCCCGAATCACAGCTCCAAGCGTCTGGACATAGGAAACAAGGGCATCAAGTTCACTCTTTCCTTTAAGCGCCTTGATTTCTTCCGGGCGGTAAGGAAATCCGAGGACATCCATATGCCTGGCGATCTCCTCCGGAGAAAGAGGGCGATCCTTCAGCCACCCGTAGACAGGCATGTCCGATTCAGGGTACATGAACCGTGGATTCTTGAAATGCCTGTAATGCCAAGCGTCCGGATATTTCCCCCCCACCCTCGCTAAATCGGGACCGGTCCGCTTCGATCCCCAAAGAAAGGGACGGTCATACGCAAATTCCCCCGCCTTGGAGTATTCCCCGTAACGCATCACTTCGGTCTTGAGCGGCCGAACAGTCTGGGTATGACAGTTAACGCACCCCTCCCGCTGGTATATATCCCGACCGGCAAGCTGGAGCGGAGTATAGGGTTTCACCCCGTCCAGGACGGGGTGCATCTCGTCCATGAACATGGGGACAAACATGGTCACCGTAGTTCCGATCAGAATCACAATGGTGGCCAACAGAGCAAAAATAACGGGTGATCTGTAAAGTTTTCCAGTCATCTTCACCTCCCCTATGCTGCCGCCACCGGAACATTTTTAGCCCGGCGGACAGTCATGAAAATATTATAGAGAAAAAAGAACATGCCCAAGGTAAAGATAATTCCTCCGACGGTTCGCATCTCCCAGTAGGGATAGTTTCGGGCCAGCGTCTCCACGAAGGTGTACTGGAGGTTTCCTTCGGGAGTCGTTGCCTTCCAGAGCGCGCCCTGCTGTATTCCGGTGATCCACATGGTTATGGAAAAGATCAATTGCCCCACGAGAACCAGCCAGAAGTGGATGTTCGCGATCCCTTCGCTGTAGATCTCGGTATTATAGATCTTGGGAAGGACATAGTAGATCGAGGCCACAGCGGTCAGGGTTACCCATCCCATGGTTCCCATGTGGACATGACCGGGAACCCAGTCGGTAAAGTGGACGAGGGAACTCACCACGCGGATTGCTTGGGTCGGTCCCTGGATCGTCTGGAGTCCGTAGAATGTGATGGCCAAGATAAAGAACTTTGTCAGGTAGTTTGTCCGCATCTTCGACCAGTCGGCCCCTACAGTGTAGTAACCGTTCACCACTGATCCCCAAGAGGGAGCAATGAGAAAGATCGAAAAAGCAATGGCCACGGTCTGGAGCCAATCGGGAACAGGCGTATAGACAAGATGATGCGCACCGGTCCAGACATAGGCGAAGATGAGTGACCAGAAGGCAATGATTGACAGCCGGTGGCTGAAGATTGGGATGCCCGTCGATTTGGGGAGAAAATAGTAGAACATGGCCAGAAAAGGAGTGGTGAAGAGAAAACCGACGGCATTGTGGCCGTACCACCATTCGACATTGGCATCGTTCATCCCGGCAAAGAGGGAATAAGATTTAAACCATCCAGCGGGGACAGCCAGATTGTTGACAATATAGAGGATGGCGATGGCGACAACCGTGGCGATAATATACCAGAGGGAGACGTACATCTGCTTTTCCTTGCGTTTGATGATGGTTCCAAAAATATTGATGGCCAGCATCACCCAGAGAATCACCACCCCGATATCAAGAGGCCACTCCAACTCGGCGTATTCCTTGGACTGGGTCATCCCCAGGAGAAGCGTCACCAGAGCAAGGGCAATCGCTGCATTAAAAAGATAGAGCTGGAAACGGGCCAGCCTAGGAAAGAGGAGCGGCCGTCTCGTCAGACGCATGGTGATATAATAGAAGAGAGCAAAGATCACCCCCACACCCAAGCCGAAAGCCATGATGTTGGTATGAACAGTCCGAATCCGGCCATAGGTAAAAAGTGGCGGGACATTGAAGGCTGGATGCCAGAGCTGAATCGAGATCCAGAGACCGAAGACGATCCCCACGACCCCCCAGAAGATCGAGGAATAGATAAACCCCGCAACTGTCTGGTGGTCATAATCATAGGTGTCGGAAAAAGCCATGATTTCCCTCCTCTTGAATGTAATGAAATTCCCCTGTCAAGTACAGGGCCTCTAAAGTGGTGCCGGGTAAGCCCCGGTTCACTCTCCAACGGGTTTACTAAAAAGATTTACCAACGCTCGCTTTTGTTGTTTTCGGGTTTGTTGTAAATTGTTCAGCAATATTAATCAGTTGAGAGAGGGGTCCATGTTCTACTCCAAAGACCACAAAACCAGCTACTTATTCGATCCTTTCGAGTTCCTGAGGGAAGCAAAGACGCAAGTTGCTTACACAATCCTGGACACATCTCTTCCGGGAGGAGATCCTTCCCGATCTATCCGTAGAGAAACTTGCTCCTTATATCTTGACCAAAAAGGTGTGAACCTCCAAACAACTTCTGTTGCCTGATACGCCATGGAGTATCAGGCCAAGCTTTGAAGTAAAAAACAAGAATACGGTGGCATTTGAGGGCCCCAGGGCGGCCTCGTCTTCGTTACGCTCCCTGCGCCGCACCACAGGGGGCACGCCTCAGTCCCATGCCTTGACGAGACCGCCCTGCAGCCCTCTCGGTACGTCACAGTATTTGCGAACAGGACCACTTAGGCAATACCGCGCGTATTTGGTTCTCATTCAGGGAACGGGAAAGCATCCAGTCCTGTTGCTCTTGAAGAATGCAGCAGGTTGTCAAAGGTATAGGATTTCAGTTGTTCTTTCACCACTTCCTGAATTGCCAACCAGACGGGATGGACTGTACAGAACGGGCTTCGATGGCATCCCCGCTCCTTAATGACACAGTCGTTGAGTCCCACGCCCCCATCTTCGATGCAGTTGATTACATCGTAGAGTGAGATCTCTGCCGGTTTTTTGAGGAGATGCACCCCACCACCCACGCCCCGGCTCGATTCTACCAGTTTTTCCCTCGCCAGTTTCTGGACAATCTTCGGGAGAAAACTGGAAGGAATTTCCATCGTCCCGGCGATCTCTGCGACCGAGGCTTTGGTCTCCGGCCTGCCGGAAAGGAAAAGAACGCAACGAACTGCATAGTCTGTCTCACGTGTGATCCGCATAATTAAAGAGTAAATTACTCCTGTTTGAGGGAGGTGTCAACCCTTTTTTCAGGCGATCGTAATAAAATCTTTAACAACAACCCAAGACCCTACGATTACAGGGAGAAAGAATATGCTTATGAAGCATACCATACGGAAAGCAGGCCTGACTCGGAGCACCGAAAGCCATTACTGCAACCGAGCACCATCATCTATTGGCCCGTATCTTTTTATAAGATGTTCAGAAGCAAAAAATGGACCTTCTGGATAATTTTAAATAGTTGAGGAATACTCGTCCAGCCATGCACAGACCTGTCGGGATAATTTCTGCAGGGATATGGAAGGTTCTTTCCGGATCCGTGTGCCGATCCGGTGTTACGCGTGTGCCAAAATCAGCTGCCCAAAGGGGGGCATCAAAGCGATGTTCTTTGGGCGTCGATTCTTTACTTTCACCCGAAATAGAGGTGTACCCGGTCTCCCCGGAGGATTCCGGTCTTCTCCTGGGCGCTTCCCATGAAACAGAAGATCTCCATCAGATCAAAGCTGTTAAGGATGATTCCGGGAGCGTCGGTCCGGTTCTCCGCATAGGATTGATAGAACCCGCGAAACTTTTTGCCGCCGATCTCGACAACAAAATCCTGATTCTCGAAGGCCTCCAGATGTTGCCGCTGAATATTGGTAATCAGGTTGCCGAAACGATCCACATGAATCACCTCTCCCCGCAACCGATCTTCGCTGATCAGCAACTGGGGGATGTTCAACTGTTTGTAGTCGGAGATTTCCGGCCCCATCTTTTCCCGGCTCACCCCTCGGGAGAGCCAGGCCGCAACGGGGGCGAAGATATCCCGGCCGTGGAACGTCCGGCTGACCGGCTTTCGCATATACCTGTCCGCTGTAATCTCCCGTACCGTACACCTTCCAGCGTCGGCAAAAAGGAGGGAAAGCGCTCCGTTATCCGGGGCCAGAAAAATGGAATTCTCCCATTCCACGAGAAGCGGCCGCCTTCCCGTTCCGACACCGGGATCGACCACAACGAGATGAATCGTCCCTTCGGGAAAGTATCGACAGGAACAGGAGAGTGTGTAAAGAGCCTCTTCCACATTGTGTCGCTCAATCTCATGGGTCAGGTCAACGATCCGGACCTCTGGATTGACGGCCAGGATCACTCCCTTCATGATGCCCACAAAGGGGTCCCGGTATCCGAAATCGGTAATCAGTGTAATGGTTGGGATCGTCGTTTCCGTCATTCTTCCCTCCTGCGGTTTGGGGATCGAACTTACGGTGTACCATTCTCCCTCTACAGAGTCAAGCCGCCGATCTCTTTACGGAGTTTTTCGAGAAACACATAAGAGCGGATTTCCCGGCCGAGAAGGTTCCGGAAATAGAGATGGAGCAACTCCCGCAGCTCCCTGTTCAACTTCCGTTCCAGTCGTATATGTCCAAGACGTTCTTCCGTCAGAGTGAGGACCTCCTCCCAGAAGCGAAGGCACCCGCGGGAGAGCGCGGTTCCCTCGTCGGTGCGCCCCCGACACTTCCGGCAGAGAATTCCCCCCTGACGGAGGGAAAACCGAAAGGGCTCCGTCCCGCCGCCGCATTGCACACAGGCATTCATCTTTGGGGCGAAACCCGCCAGCACAAGCAGCCGGATTTCGAAAATCCGGAGAATCGGTTCCGTTTCAACGACTTCCTGCAGACGGTTCAGGGTCTGCAAAAGAAGCTGAAAAATTTCCGGTGCAGCCTCCCGTTCAGGTAAAAGGCCCAGTACAAGCTCCGCCAGATATTGACCGGAAGCAGAACGAAAAAGGTCCTCCCGGACCCTTCTGAAGGAATGGAGAATGTCGAAATGATTGATGTTGACCAGGTTTTTCTCTTCCCGGTCGAAGTAGATGAGCGTACCGTGCGTAAGCGTCTCCAGGGCGGGTCCGAAACGGCTTTTGAGGCGCCGGGCGCCCCGAGCCAGACCGGCCAGTTTGCCGTGGTCCGGTGTCAGGAAGGTTACGATCCGGTCGGCATCCCGGTAATCAATCTTCCGAAGGACAATCGATTCCGAAGAGTAGAGGGGCATATCTTCCTGTCCGTTGGGGGGGGCGATGCCGCTGTGCTATCCGATCGGCATCAGGGCCGTGGCAATCGAAAAATAGATCAGGATTCCCACCAGGTCGGTAGAGGTCGTCACAAAAGGATTCGTGGCCACCGCCGGATCGATCCCTAATTTTTTAAAAATCATCGGATAAAGAACACCAATGGTTACGGCGAAGAGCATGGAGGCGCAGATCGAAAGCCCGACCACCAGTCCCAGCAATGGGGACGAATGGTAGAAAATATAGGTAAAGATCCCGAGGAGGTTGCCGTAAACAAACCCCAGAAGGAGCCCGACGCGGACCTCCTTGAAGATCACCGGCAGGAGATTATCGAGCCCGATCCGACCGAGGGCCATTCCACGAACGACAATAACGGCGCTCTGCCCGCCGATGTTCCCTCCCATCCCGAGGATGACCGGGATAAATGCCGCCAGTGCAATGACCTTGTTCATCGAATTCTGAAAAGAGGCGATCAGATAGGAATTCACAACCCCGGCAACCAGGGTCGCCGTCAGCCAGGGAAAGCGGAGACGGGCGATCTTGAAAGAAGACTTGCTCGTAATCTCTTCATCGTCGGTCCCGGCCATTTTGTAGAGATCTTCCGTCGCCTCTTCCCGGATAACGCCAATAACGTCGTCGACGGTTACGACCCCCTGGAGCCGATGGGCCTCGTCCACCACGGGAATGGCCAGCAGATCGTATTTTTCCACCTCCCGGGCGACCTCTTCCTGGTCGGTGTCCACCGTCACATAGACGACATCGGAATTCATAATCTCCCGCACCGTCTGATCGGGAGTCCCGACAATCAACTGCCGAAGGGAGATGACACCCAACAGGTGCTGATGGCGGTCAACAACATAGAGGTAGAACACCATCTCGAAATCTTCCGCCCGGCGGACCTCTTCAACCGCATCGCCGACGGTCATATCTTCATAAACATGAAAAACGTCGGTCGTCATGATCCCGCCGGCGGTATCCTCGTCGTAGTCGAGGAGCTTTTTGACGTCGGCGACCCCGTCCTCGTTCTTCATGAGGTCAAGAATTTCCTGGGCCTTCTCCTCTTCAAGGGACCCGAGCAGGTCGGCGGCATCGTCCGACTCCATCTCCTGGACAATCTCCGAAGTCTCCTGCGGATTGAGATCGGCCACAAGTTCATCCCAGAGCGCTTCTCCCATTTCACTTACCACATCGGCCGCCAGGATCTCATTGGCCCGGACGATGTTAAAGAGCTTCTTCTTTTCCTCCAGCGAGATATGCCGGAAAAGATGGGCGATATCGGCCGGATGGGTCTGTTCAAGGATCCGGAGGATATTCAGATTTGCATTCCGTTCCAGATAGCGCCGGATCGACCGTAATGTAATTTCAAATTTCTTCGTATGCATGCTCTACTCAAAAAAAAGAGATCGTCTCTACTCGTATCCCAGTTCCCGGAGCATCCTGACCTGACTGCGCCAGTCTTTCCGGACCTTGACCCAGAGACGCAGAAAGACCTGGGAGCCCAGGAGCGATTCGACCTCCGGACGGACGAGGGAACCGATTGCCCGCAACATCCGCCCCCCCTTCCCGATCAGAATCCCTTTCTGTGAATCCTTTTCCACATAGATGACGGCATCCACATCGACCAGTTTTCCGGAAGGACGGGCCTTGACCTGTTCAACCCGGACGGCCACGGAATGCGGGATCTCCTTCTCGGTCCGGAAAATGATTTTCTCTCGAATCATCTCGGCGATCATAAAACGTTTGGAAACATCGGTCAGGCTCTCTTCCGGAAAATAGGGAGGTCCTTCCGGCAACGCATCCGCAATCACCTCTTCGAGACGATCGACGCCGTCCCCGGTCAGCGCCGAAATCGGCACAACCTCCTGGAAACTCAGTTTTTCCCGGTACGCGGAAATCAGGGGAAGAATCCGCTCCTTTTGTATCGTATCTATCTTGTTTATAATCAAATAGATCGGCCTACTTACCTCATGTAATCTATGCAGTATGAAATCGCCCTGTTCAAGAAACCTGATCTCCGGTTCTACGAGAAAGAAAATCAAATCCGCATCTTTCAGAGCGGCAAGAGCCGTCTGAACCATCCTCTCGTTTAAGCGACGTTTCGCCTTGTGAATTCCCGGCGTATCGAGAAAAAGAACCTGGTACCGGTCCGTCGTCCTGATCCCCAGGATACTGTTCCGCGTGGTCTGGGGTTTGTCGGTCACGATGGAAATTTTCTCCCCGATAATCCGGTTCATCAGGGTCGATTTCCCCACATTCGGCCGCCCGATCAGGGCCACGTAGCCCGAACGGAACACATTTTTTGTTTCATACGACGCCATCATCACCCCGCCGTTCAGAATAATCCCTTCAGACGCACCAAGTCCGACGTGCAACAATCTAACAGATGCATCGTAAGAGGTCAATCTCGCAAATTCTTCAGAAGAGTTCGAGCTGATTTCGCTGGATCTCGGGGAAGCGGATGGCATACTTCCCGGAGAAGCAGGCCAGGCAATATCCGTCCGCCTGATCAGGAACGGCCTCCATCATCTTTTCTACACTGAGGTAGCCCAGGGAATCGGCCGTAATATAGCGGCGGATGTCCTCCACGGTATGGGAGGAGGCGATCAACTCTTTCCGCGTGGGAGTGTCGATCCCGTAGAAGCAGGGATGAGTGGTCGGGGGGGAACTGACCCGCATGTGAACCTCCCGGGCCCCCGCATCCCGCACCATCTTGACGATCTTCCGGCTGGTGGTCCCCCGAACGATGGAGTCATCCACAAGGATAACCCGTTTCCCTTGCAGGGCTTCCCGGACGGGGTTCAGCTTCAGTTTGACGCCGAAATGGCGGATGGCGTGCTCCGGTTCGATAAAGGTCCGACCGACATAGTGGTTCCGGATCAGGGCCGGTTCAAAGGGAATCCCCGATTCTTCGGCATAACCGAGGGAGGGGGGCATTCCGGAATCGGGAACGGGAACCACCACGTCGGCCTCGACGGGATGTTCCCGGGCCAGCGCACGGCCGAAATTCATCCGGACGGTATTGACCGTATTTCCGAAGATTACACTGTCGGGACGGGCAAAATAGACATGCTCGAAGATGCAGGCCTTCCGTTCCTTCCGGGGAAAGGGAAAACTGGAATGAGCTCCTTCGTTATTCACGATCAGCATCTCCCCCGGTTTGATTTCCCGCAGATATTCCGCTTCGATCAGGTCGAAGGCACAGGTCTCCGAGGCAACCACATAGGCTTCATCCATCTTCCCCAGGACCAGGGGTCGAATCCCACGGGGATCCCGGACGGCGATCATCTCCTTTTCATTCATAAAAAGCATGGAATAGGCCCCTTTGACCCGGTTCAAGGCATCAACGATCCGGTCCGCGAGGGTTGCATACTTGGAGACGGCAATGAGGTGAACGACCACCTCCGTGTCGCTGGTCGTATGAAAGATGGAGCCGTAGGCCTCCAACTGGTCCTTGATATACTGCGCATTCAGCAGGTTCCCGTTATGGGCGACACTCATCTGCCCCAGGGAGTAGTTGACCAGAAGGGGTTGGACATTCTTCAGTAGGCTCTCGCCTGCGGTGGAGTAACGATTGTGCCCCATGGCAGCTCTTCCCGAAAGCCGGTTCAGGCGCTCCCGGGTAAAGATCTCGGAAACCAACCCCATCCCCCGTTCAATACGGATCTTCTTCCCATCGGAGGTGACGATGCCGGCGCCCTCCTGGCCGCGATGCTGCAGGGCATGCAGTCCAAGATAGGCCAGCTTCGAGGCTTCGGGATGATTAAAGATCCCGATGACACCGCATTCTTCGTGAAACTTGTCGAACGGCATGGAGGGTTCCTTTTTATACGGTTGCATCATGGATCATCTGATACCGGATGGCACTACGATGGATTTTTCGGAGGGTTTCAACCGGCCATTGGAAGGTCCGTCCCTGCAGGTCGATCGAAAGGTCCACCCCTCCGACCAGCCCCAGGAAGGTCACGGGGGCGCCGATCCGGTTGGCAATCTCCTTGAAGGTATCGAGGTACTTGTCTTCGATACTGACCACGATGCGGGACTGGCTCTCCCCGAAGAGGAGGACATCGGGACGGAGATCGTCATCCAGGGAAACCCGGGCACCGATATGGGGTCCTGAGCCGGTCAGACAACATTCGGCCAGGGCCACGGCAAGCCCCCCTTCGGAACAGTCATGCGCGGAACGAAGCAGACCCGCTTCACAGGCCTTCAGCACCGTTTCCTGCACCGTTCGCTCTTTCTCCAGGTCGAGGACCGGCGGCGGCCCGCTGACTTGTCCATGCATGACTTCAAGATACTTCGAGCCGCCCAACTCCTCGAGGGTCTCGCCCACGAGCAGGATCGCATCTCCTTCTTGTTTGAACCATTGCGTCATGTGTCGATGCACATCCTCAATCAGCCCCACCATCCCGACGGTCGGCGTCGGCCAGATCGCCTCTCCCTTCGTTTCATTGTAGAAACTGACGTTCCCGCTCACCACCGGCGTCCCCAGTGCCCGGCAGGCGGCGCTCATCCCCTCCACGGCCTGCACAAACTGCCACATGATCTCCGGCTTCTCGGGATTGCCGAAATTCAGGCAGTCCGTGATGGCCATCGGACGGGCCCCGGCGCAGACCACATTCCGGGCCGCTTCGGCCACGGCGGCCATCCCGCCGACATAGGGATCAAGATAGCAATAGCGACCGTTGCAGTCGGTGGAGACGGCGATCCCTTTCTTCGTCCCCTTCACCCGGATGACGGCGGCGTCGGAGCCGGGAAGGACGATGGTATTGGTCCGGACCATGTGATCGTACTGCTCGAAGACCCACTCCTTGTCGGCGATGTCGTGGTCGCCCAGGAGGATCGGGAGGATTTCCTGAAGGTCCACGGGAACGGAGATCAAATCAAGATCGAGGATGCGCCGCTCACGCTGCGTCTCCGATTCTCCATGGGGCCGGTCGTATATCGGCGCCTGCTGCGCGATCTTAAGAGCCGGGATCTCGGCGACCTGTTTCCCGCCGTCGAGGATGCGCAGCATACCGTCATCCGTCACGCGGCCGATGGTGACGGCCTCTAGGTCCCACTTTTTGAAGATTTCATGGATCGCCTCTTCATTTTCTTTTTCGGCCACGAGGAGCATTCTCTCCTGCGATTCGGAGAGCATGATCTCGTAGGGGATCATCCCCTCTTCCCGGCGGGGCACAAGCGACAGGTCGAGTTCCACCCCCGTCCCGGCCCGGCCGGCCATCTCGCAGGAGGAACTGGTCAGACCCGCTCCTCCCATGTCCTGGATACCGACGAGGAGATCCTTTTTCATGACCTCAAGACAGGCCTCAAGGAGCAGTTTCTCCATGAAGGGGTCGCCGACCTGGACGGTCGGTTTCTTCTGTTCCGAATCATCGACGAACTCCTCCGAGGCCATGGTCACCCCGTGGATGCCGTCCCGGCCGGTCCTGGATCCGACGTAGATCACCACGTTCCCGGGTCCGGAGGCATACCCCCGGAAGATCCCGTCCGATGCGGCGATCCCCAGCGTAAAGGCGTTGACGAGGCAGTTGCCGTTATAGCAGTCGGAGAAACAGATCTCCCCGCCGATCGTGGGAACCCCCATGCAGTTGCCATATCCGGCTATTCCGTCGACGACGCCGTCCAATAAATATTGGTTATGGGGTTCCGTCAGTTTTCCGAAACGGAGGGAATTCATGTTCGCCACGGGGCGCGCCCCCATGGTGAAGACGTCCCGCATGATCCCGCCGACACCGGTAGCGGCCCCCTGGTAAGGTTCAATGAAGGATGGGTGGTTATGGCTTTCCATTTTGAAGACCGCGGCGAGACCATCTCCGATATCGATGACGCCCGCATTCTCGCCCGGTCCTTCGATCACGTAAGGGGCTTCGGTCGGAAACTTCTTCAGGTGGAGACGGGAACTCTTGTAACTACAGTGTTCGCTCCACATCACGGAAAAAATCCCCAATTCCGTAAAGGTCGGCTTCCTTCCGAGGATCGACAGGATCCGCTCGTACTCCTCCGGAGAGAGTCCATGCTGCTGAACGATTTCTTCCGTGATGACAGGTTCCTGCATGACCGTTCCTTTGTTCCGGCGTTGTAAAAAGTCCGCCTGCGATCTTACTGAACGTGATGGAGGATCGACTCGAAAATTCCTCTTCCGTCTTCGTTGCCGAGAATCGCTTCGGCGCACCGTTCCGGGTGCGGCATCATCCCGAGGACATTCCGCTTCTCATTAACGATCCCGGCGATGTTCTCCCTGGAACCGTTGGGGTTGGCCGATGCATCGGTTTTTCCGTACGGATCGCTGTAACGGAAAAGGACACGGTCCTCTTCGTTCAACCGGGCCAGGGTTTCCGCATCGGCGTAATAGTTGCCGTCGGCATGGGCAATGGGAATCCGGAGGACCTCACCCGCCTCAAGTTGATTCGTAAAAGGAGTTTCTGAGCTTTCCGTACGTAACCATACGTCTTTACAGATAAATTTAAGGGATTCATTTCGCTTCATTGCGCCGGGAAGAAGGCCCGACTCCAGCAGGATCTGGAATCCGTTGCAGATCCCGAAGACCAGCCCGCCCCCTTCCGCAAAGTCCCGGACCGCCTTCATGACCGGCGAAAACTTTGCAATCGCCCCGGTACGCAGATAGTCTCCGTAGGAGAACCCTCCGGGGAGGATCAGACAGTCGATTCCGGTGATCTTCTCCTCCTTGTGCCAGATGAATTCCGCTTCCCCGCCCAGGACGTGCCGGGTCACATGATAGCAGTCGTGATCACAGTTGGAGCCGGGAAATACCACGATGCCGAATCTCATGCCTCGATCTCCACCCGGTAATCTTCGATCACGGTATTGGCGAGAAGCTTCTCGCACATCGAGTGTACGGCCTTCTCCGCATCTGCTGCGGACATCTCCCCGAGAGAGACCTCCATGTATTTACCGATCCGGACCTCCTGCACCCCCTCAAATCCGAGATTATCGAGGGCGTGCTTGACGGTCTTCCCCTGGGGATCAAGAACCCCCTCTTTCAGTGTCACATAGACCCTGGCCTTCAGCATCATTCGCCCCCTTCGCAGACAATCCCGCAGATCTCATTGTAGGCTTCTTCGACTCCGCCCAGGTCACGACGGAAACGGTCCTTGTCCATTTTCTTCAGGGTCTCCTTCTCCCAGAGCCGCATGGTATCCTGACAGATTTCATCGCCGAGGAGGATCTCTCCATGATGGCGCCCGAACTCAATCTTGAAATCAACGAGGATAAACCCCTTTTCATCGAAAAACCCGGAGAGCGTCGCATTCACCTTTTCCGTGTAACCGATGAGAAGGTCGATCTCCTCCCGTGCAGCCCAGCCGAGGGCCAGAACATGTTCGACCGTGATCAGCGGATCCCCCAGGTCATCGTTTTTGTAGGAAAATTCGATGACCGGCTGTTTCAGGAGGGTCCCCTCCTCCAGGCCGTACCGCCTTGCCATCGTGCCGGCCACCCGGTTACGAACGATCACCTCCAGGGGGAGGATCTCGAGACGTTTGACCAGCATCTCTCGATCGTTCAGCCGTTTCACAAAGTGGGTTTTGACCCCGGCCGCCTCGACCCGGCGGAAAAGCGCCTCGGAAATTTTGTTGTTTACGACACCTTTGTTGACGATGGTGCCCCGTTTCTGATTATTGAAGGCCGTGGCGTCATCCTTGAAATACTGGATCAGGTAATCGGGATCCTCCGTCTCGTAGAGGATCTTGGCCTTCCCTTCGTAGAGTTTCGCTCCCTTTTCCATTTGGTCTGCTCCCATCACGGACGTCCCGGAGACCGCCTGTCTTACTCCCCGAAGACCCGCTGAAAGATCGTATCCACATGGCGCAGGTAGAACTGCAGGTCGAAGCAGCCTTCGATCTCCTGCGCGTCAAGATGCTTCCTGACCCCCTCGTCGGAGAGAAGCAGGGCCTTGAAGTCCTCCCCTTCGTTCCAGGCCCGCATGGCGTTCCGCTGCACCAGGGCATAAGACTCCTCCCGCGAAACCCCCTTCGAGGCAAGGGCCAGAAGAACCCGCTGGGAAAAGACAAGCCCCCGTGTCCGCCCGATGTTCTCCTGCATCCGCTCCGGGTAGACGATCAGGTTTTCCACAACGCCGCAGAGCCGGTTCAGCATGTAATCGATCAGGATCGTACTGTCGGGGAAGATCACCCTCTCGACCGAAGAGTGGCTGATATCCCGCTCATGCCAGAGGGCGTTGTTCTCCATCGCAGCCAATGCATTGGAGCGGATCACACGGGCCAGCCCGCAGAGATTTTCCGAGGCGATCGGATTTCTCTTGTGCGGCATGGCGGAGGACCCTTTCTGTCCCTTCGAGAAATACTCTTCCGCCTCTCCAACCTCCGTCCGCTGGAGATGCCGGATCTCGAGGGCGATTTTTTCGATCATGGTGGCGATCAGCGCAAGGGCGTTCATATATTCGGCATGACGGTCCCGCTGGATGACCTGCGTGCTGACCCCGGCCGGTTTCAGCCCCGCCTTCTCGCAGACGTAGGCCTCAACGTCCGGGTCGATCTGGGCGAAGTTCCCCACGGCGCCGGAGATCATTCCGTAGGAGATGTTTTCCACGGCATGGTCGAAACGGCGGAGATTCCGCCCCGCCTCTTCATACCAGAGCGCCGGCTTGAGGCCGAAGGAGGTCGGCTCCGCATGGATGCCGTGGGAACGTCCGATCTGGACCGTATCTTTGTGTTCCAGGGCGCGCCGCTTCAGGATGTCCCGAAGGCGTGTCAGATCCTGACGGATGATCTGCGATGCCTCCCGGATCTGAAGAGCAAACCCGGTGTCGAGGATATCCGACGAGGTCATCCCCATGTGCATGTAGGCCGAGTCATCGCCGATATACTCGGCCACGCTGGTCAGGAAGGCGATCACGTCATGCTTGACGGTCTTCTCGATCTCAAGGATCCGGTCGACGTCGAAGGAGGCCTTCTTCCGGATCCGTTCCATTGCCTCCTGCGGGATACGTCCCTGTTTTGCATGGGCCTCACAGGCCAGCAGCTCCACTTCCAGCCATTTGGCATATTTGTTCTGCAGTACCCAGATTTTGCTCATTTCAGGTCGTGCATATCGGTCAATCATCTCTTGCGTAATATCCTTTATCTGCCGTGAGTGAGTCGGTTAACGAAAAAAGAGGGCATATTCACTGCCCTCATCTTCTCCTGGGTGATCCGAAAGTTATATAAAACACGATGGAAGGAAAGACTCTTTTCCCGGTGATCGTAGAGTACATAGGCGGCATCGGGATTCCCGTCACGGGACTGCCCCACGCTTCCGACGTTGACAATATAGCGGAACGTTTCATGAAATGTCAACAACCTTTCTTGGGTGATCGTGACTTTTTCCCCGTCCCATACGAAAGTCATCGGCCGGTGCGTGTGACCGCAAAGACAGATCGGAGTATCGAAGAAACCGAACTGTTCCGCAGCCCCGGTTTCCTCGACAACATAGTCCCAATCCGGTGGGGTACGGGGCGCTGCATGAACGAGGAAGAGGTCCTCCTCCCGCACGGTCATCGGCATGACGGAGAGCTTTTCCCGATTCGCAGCGGTCAGGACCGATCGGGTCCACCGGATTGCCTCCTGCGCCAGGGGATTGAAGGAGGAGAGATCACTCTCATTAAGCACCCCGGAATCGTGATTCCCCATGACAACAACATCCGCCGCTTCAAAGATTCGTTCCACACACGCATTCGGATCGGGACCATACCCGACGGCATCCCCGGCAAAAAGGATCCGGTCCGGCGCCTCCCGCCGGATTGCATCCAAAACGACGGTCAGGGCTTCAAGATTGCTGTGAACATCTGAAAAAACGGCGACACGCAACGATTCTGTTTCCTTCCGCTTTGTAATGATTTTTCGGCCTGCCTGCATACATGCGTCAGCGGAAATGCCGCCGGGGGCCTGCCGGTTTCAATCGGGGCAGAACCCTTTCGGCGTGGGTGCCGTCACCCCCTTCGGGTCGTACCCGCCGACTTCCGAATCAGGCGGTCCAGGAGCCCGTTGACAAAGGCACCTGAATCCTCCCCGCCGTACTGTTTGGCCATCTCAATCGCCTCGTCGACGGCGACCTTGTCGGGGATGTCGTCGCGGAAAAGGATTTCACAGACGGCAATCCGGAGAATCGACTTGTCGACCAGAGAAAGCCTGTTGATCTTCCAGTGAAGGGCCAGTTCCTCGATCGTCCCGTCGATCTCCTTTAAATGATTCAGCGTCTCCTTGAAAATCGACTCGGCATAATCGAGAATGTCGGGGTGAAGCTTCGGATGTTCCCCGCAAAACTCGGTCAAAAGTTCCGCCGCAGGCTCTTTCCGGATTTCGTACTGGTACAGCAGTTGCAGCACCAGAATGCGGCTCTTGCGTCGTTTTCCCATGATGTTTTCCGTTTCCGCACGTTAATAGATTGATCGACGGTTTTGCAGGAATTCCGACGGTTCTTTATTGGGTCATCCGTCGATAGAGATTCACCATCTCGATGGCACCGAGGGTCACGTCCGCCCCCTTGTTCCCGGCCTTGGTCCCGGCCCGTTCGATCGCCTGTTCAATGGAGTCGGTCGTGAGGATCCCGAACATGACCGGAATCGATGCCGACAGAGCCACCGCTGCAACCCCTTTGCTTGCCTCCGCTGCAACATAGTCAAAATGAGGGGTCGCACCCCGGATCACCGCACCGAGACAGATCACCGCATCGTAGCGCTTTTTTTTCGCCATAATCTTCGCTGCAAAGGGGATCTCGAAGGCCCCCGGGACCTTGACGATGTCGATATCCCCATCGGCGGCACCGTGCCGTTTCAGGACATCGAGCGCCCCCTCGACCAGTTTGGATGTAATGAAATCATTGAATCGACTGACGACGATCCCGAATTTGAACCCCTCGGCCTGCAAGGCCCCTTCAATAATGTTCGGCATGGTTCCTCCTATTGTTTTGACTGAATGCCGCCGGCGGCTGCTGAGAGCCGATCTTCATATCTGTTCCAGGAAATGGCCCATCTTCTCTTTCTTCGTTTTCAGATATTCAACATTGCATTTCCTCGACTTCATTTCAATGGGAACACGTTCCTGAATCTCCAGGTCATACCCTTTGAGACCGATGATTTTCTTCGGGTTGTTGGTTAACAGCCGGATTTTATGGACGCCTAAATCTACGAGAATCTGGGCTCCGATTCCATAGTCCCTGAGGTCGGCTTTGAATCCGAGCTTTTCGTTGGCCTCCACCGTATCGAGTCCTTCATCCTGCAGGGCATAGGCGCGGATCTTGTTGGCCAGCCCGATCCCCCTCCCCTCCTGCCGCATATAAAGGAGCACCCCCTTCCCTTCCTCGTCGATCCGCTCCATTGCGGCATGGAGCTGATCCCCGCAGTCGCAGCGTTTAGACCCGAGCACATCGCCGGTAAGACACTCCGAGTGGACCCGGACCAGGACCGCTTCGTCGGGTCTGATCTCCCCCTTCACGAGAGCAATATGTTCCTTGTTGTCGACATCGTTTTCGTAGACGATGACCCGGAAATCACCGCCGTAAACGGAGGGGAGAGCAGCCTCCGCTGCGCGACGTACGAAAGATTCATTCTGCATCCGGTAGGCGATCAGGTCCCGGATCGTGACGATCTTCAAATCATGTTCCCGTGCGAATTCGATCAGTTCCGGCATACGGGACATGGTGCCGTCCTCGTTCATGATTTCGCAGATCACCCCGGCCGGTTCCAGGCCGGCCAGCCTCGACAGATCGACGGAGCCCTCCGTCTGCCCGGCCCGCTGCAGAACACCGCCGGAGCGTGCCCGGAGGGGAAAGATATGACCGGGGCGGACCAGGTCGCAGGACCGGGCGTCCGGACTCGCCGCCGCCAGAATGGTCGTTGCCCGGTCGGCGGCGGAGATCCCCGTGGTTACGCCGTGCCGGGCCTCAATCGATACGGTAAAGGCCGTCCCGAAAGATGCCTCGTTTTCCCGTGTCATCTGCGGCAGATCAAGGGTCTCCACCTTCTCCGGCGTCAGCGAAAGACAGATCAGCCCCCGGCCGTATTTTGCCATGAAGTTGATCGCCTCGGGAGTCACCTTCCCGGCGGCCATCGTGAGATCCCCTTCGTTTTCCCGGTCTTCATCGTCCACGAGAATCACCATTTTTCCCTGGCGGATATCCTCGATCGCCTCTTCGATGGTATGGATATTCTTCTTCATCTCTGTTCCTTTCCTTTACATGATGGTCTCGTAAAAAGTCACAAAGCCCTTCGACAGGCTCAGGGCGAACGGTGTAAGTGATTGATGTTCCGTTCGTGGTGAGCTTGTCGAACCATGAACGGAATCCGGAAAACGACTTTTTACGACTTCATCTTACATAAACCCGTGTTCCGCAAGAAATCCCGAATCGATCCCCCGGCCCGCATCTTTGCTCCCTTCTTCCCGCAGATCCAGAAAACGGTAAACATATTTCCCGATCAGGTCCCCTTCGAGATTGACGCGGCTTCCAACCAATTTCTTCTCCAGTGTGGTTTTTCGAAGGGTGTGGGGAATAATCGAGACCGTAAACGTTTTTGCCTTGAGTTCATTCAACGTCAGGCTGACGCCGTCGATGGCGATCGATCCCTTCGGAATGGAAGAACGGAGGATCTCCTCCGGCGCCTGAAAGGTCATGATCACGGCATTGCCCACCGGCCTGCGGTCGGTCAGTCTTCCGATCCCGTCCACATGACCGCTGACCAGATGTCCACCAAACCGTCCGACGGCCGGTATGGCACGCTCCAGATTGACCCGATCCCCCGGCCGGAAATCCCCTAGGATCGTCGCAGAAAGGGTCTCCGGAGAAACATCCACAGTGAAAGAGGTTTTGTTGAACTGTACAACCGTCAGACAGGCCCCGCTCACGGCAATGCTGTCTCCCGGCCGCACGTCCTTCAGGACGGTTTTTGCCTTCACCGTCATACGGGCGCTCTCAGCACCAGTATGCAGCTCGGCGATCTCTCCGATCTCTTCGATGATGCCTGTAAACATTTCTCAGATCCGTTCCGATTTTTCCGTTTCCAGACCGACCGCCCGAAAAGGCGGGTCCGATACGGACGGGCGGAGATCCCCTTCCATCAAAAGATCTTCCCCGACCTTTTCAGTACGGACATTCCGGAGACGGATGACATCCTCCATCCGCTCGATCCCGATATCCCCGATGGCCTCCCGGCTCTCCCCACCCCCCATGATCTTCGGGGCGATAAAGAAGAGGAGATGATCGACAACCCCTTCCCGCAGGGCGGCGGCATGGATCGTTGCTCCCCCCTCGATGAGGAGACTGCTAAACTCCATCCGCCCCAGATCCTCCAGAACCTGGCCAAAGGAGATTCCGCCCGTCCCTTTACGGGCCACCATGACGGTCACATTCTTCTCCTGGTAGGCCCGCACCCGTTCCGGCGCCACATCGCTCCCCGCAAAGATGTAGGTCGGGGCCGCAGATTCATTGACGATGACCTTCGCATTCAACGGGGTTCGCAGATGGGTATCCAGGATAATCCGGACCGGGTCCTTCCCCTCTTCTCCCGGCAGCCGGGTTGTCAAACCCGGGTTGTCCGTGAGGACCGTATTGACACCGACGAGGATGGCATCTACACGGTCACGGATCTCATGCCCCCGGCGACGGGCGGGTTCACCGGTAATCCACCGGGAGGCCCCGGTCCGGGTGGCAATCCGTCCGTCGAGGGTAACGGCCGCCTTGAGAATCACATAAGGGGTCTTCGTCGAGATATATTTGATGAAAAATGTGTTCAGCTCACGGGCTTCCCGCTCCAGCAGACCGACCTCGACTCGGATCCCGGCCTCACGAAGTTTTTGAACCCCCTTGCCGTTCACGAGCGGATTGGGATCAAGCATGGCCACGACCACACGGGCAACGCGACTCCGGATAATGAAATCGGCGCAGGGAAGGGTCCGGCCCCGGTGACAGCAGGGTTCCAGCGTCACATAGAGGGTACTCCCGCGGGCCGCCATCCCGGCGTCGTTCAAGGCATGGATTTCGGCATGGGGGGTCCCGGCCTTCCGGTGATAGCCC
Organism: Deltaproteobacteria bacterium; assembly: GCA_013151235.1. Lineage (NCBI taxonomy): Bacteria > Pseudomonadati > Myxococcota > Myxococcia > Deltaproteobacteria bacterium. Next base: position 66,628 of record JAADIO010000033.1, read on the forward strand.
CGGCCGATGATTTCTCCCTTCCGGACAACAACGGCGCCGACCATCGGATTGGGAGAAGTACGTCCCCTCCCTTTTGCAGCCAGTTCCAACGCCTGTTTCATAAAGGTGTGATCAAGCAGATCCATGACAAATTCCGTCAAACAGGTTTTCTGCACCTCAATGTGCCAAGGTATTCAATGAACTATGAATAACAAAAAACCCGAAGCACGGAAGCACTTCGGGCACACTTAACACAGAGAGATACACTCCAAGTGTAAACCTTCTCTCATCCAGACTTTCACTGTCGGCTCCTGATTTTCACAGGATCAGTCCCCGGCGGAACACCGGGGAGTCGCGGGCTTTGACCGCCGGTCGGGATTTTCACCCGGCCCCGAAGGTTTAACGATATTCAAATGCGTTTACAGGGTAATTTCCCACCCCGCAAAAGTCAAGCATTTTTTCCAACACGGATCCTGTGATGGAAATTAATCTTTGACGCCCTTTCGGGAATCCCCTATGATAGGCGCAAACTCGTCGCGGCTCAGGGATCTTCTCCAACTCCCGCAGGGCAGGAAGGGAGGAACGTCAAACCGGAGCCGTTACGAATCTCCAACCAAAAACGAGAAAACGGAAACTAATGCTGAATAAAAGAAAAGGATTTCTCTGCGCTCTTTTTGCGGTGAGCCTGGTATGGGCCGGGTCGGCTTCCGCAGACCGGGTCCGGGTCACGGTTCGCCAGGCGAATGTGCGCTCCGAACCGGGGAGCCGTCACCGGATCGTTGCCACCACAAAAGAGGGGGACCTGCTCTTTGTGGTCGATTCCGGAAAACGCTGGTGGAAGGTAAAGCTCCTCAATGGTAAGGAAGGATGGATCTACAAAAAAGCCGTCCACTATGAAAAAGACACCTATCAGACCCGAATCGAGTCCATGGTTGAATCGGTGCTTGGCCCCTATCTGAAATGGGCATCTCTCAACGAGGTTTATCTGGAACAAGAACAAACGATCCGTCTCGACATCATGGTTACATCGCAATGGAAACGGCTTTCACATGAGGAGCGAAAAGCGATGATGATCAAAACAGCGAAAGCACTGACGAAGCTCTGCCGGAAGGACGAACTCTTAAAAAAATACATCCGGAAGGCTCCTTACGCGGTCTTCTTCGACCGCTACAACACTCCCATCGGTCAGGCAAACGAAGTGGATGCAAGAATCATCCCGTGATCCGGAGACAATCCGTCCGGCTCTGGAAATTGTATATTACTCCTTGTCCGCCGGAATGTTCCATGCTATAAGTATCCGCTGAATCCATCCCGGAATCCATGGCAGGACAATCTTTACATGAAATCTTTCAGAAAAATTTTCTTTTCCTCCCCCTTTCCAGCCATAGCAGCGGTTTATCTTACGGTTTCTCTTCTCCTGCGCCTGGTCCTTTGGTGGTCCTTCGGACGGCCTTCGGGCATCGTTCCCGAACGCCTGCCGGTCATTCTCGGTCTCGGTGCCGTAAACGACCTCGCGGAACTTATCCGGCTCCTCGCACCGCTTGCTTTCTATCTCTTTCTGGTTCCCTCCCGTATTGTACGCACCAAATGGCACCACCGCCTGCTGGCCGGCGTCACCTATCTTTCCCTGGTGGGGATGCTTTACATTTCCGCTTCCGAATATTTCTTTTTCCAGGAGTTTGATTCCCGCTTTAACCTGGTGGCCGTCGATTATCTTGTCTATCCCCATGAGGTCTGGGGCAATATCCGGGCTTCCTATCCCGTGTTTCCCTTCCTGCTGGCCGCCTTTCTCCTGGCCTTGGCCTTCTATCAAACGGTCCGGCCGGGTTTGCGGGAATGGTTTCTCCACCCTCCCCGCTTCGCCAAGAGAAGCAAGGCTTTCCTCGCCTACCTTCTGGTAACGGCCCTGTTCTTTACGGGGTACTCCGACGATACTTTCGCTCGGTCCTCGAACCGGGTGGAAAACGAATTGACGGCAAACGGCATCAGCAGTTTTTTCCGGGCATTTGAAACCCATGAACTCGATTACCATCTTTACTATTCGACACTGAAACACGACCGGGCCTTCCGCATGATCCGGCGGCAGCTGGCCGGAGAGGGGGGAACTTTCACATCTACTACGGAAGAAAACCTCAACCGGGCCTTTCCCCCCGATCCCGCCGGACTCGGAAAAATGAACGTCGTCGTTATCGTGGAAGAGTCTTTCGGTGCGGGTTTCATCGGGGCTTACGGCGACCGACGGGGACTGACACCCGCGTTCGACAAACTGGCGGGAGAGGGTCTTCTCTTCCAAAACACCTATGCCACGGGGACCCGGACCGTGCGGGGACTGGAGGCGATCACGGCGTCCTTTCCCCCGATTCCGAGCGTTTCCATCCTCCGCAGGCCGGGAAATGAACGGATCGCAACCTGGGGAAAGGTGATGGCGGACAACGGTTATATCACGTCCTTCCTTTACGGCGGGTACGGCTATTTCGACAACATGAATCATTTCTACCGAAGCAACGGTTTCGCCATCAGCGATCGAAGGGAAATCCGGGAAGTTACATTTGCCAATATCTGGGGTGTCTGCGACGAGGACCTTTTTAACCATGCGCTCAAATATTTCGATGGGCCGGCACAACAAGGACGCCCCTTCTTCTCCATCATTATGACGACCTCCAACCATAAGCCGTTTACCTTTCCAAAAGGGATCCCCGGCATCCCCCCGAGTGGAGGGGGAAGAAAATCCGGTGTCCGCTATGCCGATTACGCACTGGGAAACTTTATCCGGAGAGCCTCGCAGCATCCCTGGTTCGGAAACACCCTCTTCGTCATCGTGGCGGACCACGATGCCCGTGTTTACGGACGGCTTCTGATCCCCGTCCGGCATTACCGGATCCCCCTGCTGATGTATGCCCCGGGGAAGCTCAAACCGAAAAGGATTCCCACCCCGACCAGTCAGATTGATATCGCTCCGACGGTACTGGGATTGCTTGGTCTGCCGTACAATGCTCCCTTCTACGGATGTAATATACTGAAGCTCCCTGCCGGGGAATCCCACCCCGTTTTCCTCAGCCATAATCTCGATGTCTCCCTCTTTGAAAACAACCGTCTGACCGTCTTGGGGATCGGAGCAAAACGGACGACCTTCCGCTATCTTCCCGAAAAACACCGCCTTCTTCCGGAACGAGGAAACCGGAAAATGGAGGAACTGACCACCGCCTATTACCAGACTGCGTTTGAACTCTTCAAGTCCCGCCGCTACCGGTAAGTAGAACAGCCTCCTCTACGTTGTGCTCCCTGCACCATCCCACAGGGGGTACGTCTCTCCGTCGCACGCCTTGATGAGACCGTCCTGCAACGCCTCGACGCGTCACGGCATTTACGAACAGGACCACGAAGACGGATCTGTAAAAGCATTTTCTTATTGACATATTCGGGATTGATCATTAGGATTACAGACCGGCTCCGGAAAAAGGGTGCCATGGACAGTCGGGTTGTTTGTCTCATTATTTCAAGTGGTTCACCGTATCGTACAACCCCACTTCGGATCTGCCCGTCTGCAAAAAAATCCCGCCGGGACAATTCAGAGACCAGAGGGTTTACTATGTGTCGATTAAGCGCAATCACGTCCGATCAATACTTTTCTCCCATGGAGAATATCCTTGCCCTGGAGACAATGAAGGAAGGGCACGACGGTTCCGGCCTCGGTCTCGTTCTGAAAGACCTGGGCGGAGAATTCGAGCATCTCAAGGAATATCCGATCCTTTCCGGAATCTGCTCAAACCGGGGGATGGAGACCCTGAATCGCTACATGGAAGAAGCGGGGTTCGTGGAAAAGTTCATGTGGGAACCTCATATCCGGGAGATCCCCGGTTCGGAGATCACCCGCCGGGATCACTACTTCGCCAAGGCCTATAAATATCCGGCAGACTTCCTGAATCGGGACCAGGAAGCAAAAGAGCAACTTCTTATGGAGACGCGGCTCGCTCTCCGGGACCTGGGAGAAGCCGACGAGTCGATCTTCGTCTTCTCCTTCTATCCTGATGTCCTGACGCTGAAATCGGTGGGTGACCCCCTGCAGGTAGGAGAATTCTTCGGCCTTGACAAGGGAACGCTCAAGGCGAAGATCGTTTTTGCACAGGGGCGGCAGAACACGAACTATGCCATCTATCTTTATGCCTGCCACCCCTTCTTTATCGAAGGCTATTGCACCATGACGAACGGGGAGAATACGGCCTTCGTCCCGATCCGGGAATTCCTGACAAGCCGCGGATTTCCGGGCTACCGGGGATACAACAGCGACAGCGAAGTTCTGACGCACATCCTTCATTATTGTCACAGGCAGCTCAAATACCCCCTCCCCTACTATAAGGATGTAATCACCCCGTTGAAGGAATCCGAGATCGAGAGACGTTCGGATGGGGACGCCATCCGCCTGATGAAAAAATCGCTGCGCCCCCTCTGCATTGACGGCCCGAACTGCATCATCGGGTTTACTCCCGACGGTAGGGTTTTCATGACCCAGGACGCCAAGAAACTCCGGCCCGGGATTGTCGGCGGCCTGCCCGGAAAATTTGCTCTCATGTCCGAGGAGTGCGGACTTGACCGGGCCGTCCCGGAACGAGACAGGACGCAGGACATCTGTCCGATGAAATATGACATGGTAGTGGTTTCTCCGGGAGCCACGGAGGTCACAAAATGGAATCAGCTGAACGGTTAGATCAAAATCATGAACTAACGCTCCATGAGTTTCCCTATATCATCCGCTGGAGGGAGGACCGTTGCACACGGTGCGGACGCTGTACCGCCGTCTGTCCGGTCCATGCCATTGAACCGACGGTCTTCTCTCGGCGGGTCGTAAAATCCGAAGGGAGCACCCCCACACCGAAAACGGAACGGCGTGTCCTGGAGGGGATCAGGCAGGTCACGGAGATCGACCGCTACTGTACCGGCTGCTCCACCTGCGCCCTCGTCTGCCCGAACGTGGCGATCGAGCCGGAATACAATCCCCGGCACAAGTTTCTCTTTTACAAGAACCGGGGAGGCGTTCCCTATAAGCGGGGCGGGCGGCGGAATGACCCGACCCCCTCGACGGTCGACCAGTTGAAATTCACCCGGATCTCCATGCTCACCGACCCGGCCCTTGATGCCGGACGTCATGAATTCCGCATCCGGACCCTCCTGGGCCGGAACCTTCCTCCGGAAAAACTCCCGCTGGAGACACGGGACGGCAAACTCTCGGTCCGAAAAGAAACCGGTTTCATCCCGCCGGTGCGGGAGATCTTTCCGATCCGGATCGGGAGCATGTCGATCGGAGCGCTCTCTCCCCATATGTGGGAGGGGCTGGCGATGGGGGTTGCCTATCTCAACGAGGTGGAAGGCCTCCCGGTCGTCATGTGCACCGGAGAAGGGGGGATCCCGCCGCGCCTTTTGAAGTCCCGGTTCGCCAAATATATGATTCTTCAGATTGCCTCGGGCTACTTCGGTTGGGACGAAATCGTCCATGCCATTCCGGAGATGACGGAAGACCCGGCGGCCATCGAAATCAAGTACGGACAGGGAGCCAAGCCCGGCGACGGCGGTCTCCTCATGGCCTACAAGGTCCTGAAACTGATCGCCAAAATCCGGGGTGTGCCGATGTACATTGATCTGGCCTCTCCCCCGACGCATCAGACGAAATATTCCATCGAGGAGGCCGTCGCGAAGATGATCCAGTCCATGTCGATGGCCTGGGGGTTCCGGGTTCCCGTTTACCCGAAGATCTCAGGAACCAAAACGGCCCAGGCGGTCCTGAATAATCTGGCCCGGAACCCTTATGCGGCGGCCCTCTGCATTGATGGTGAAGACGGCGGGACCGGTGCGGCCTACAACGTCTCCATGGACAAGATGGGACACCCCATCGCCTCCAATATCCGGGACTGCTACCTGGACCTGGTGAAGCAGGGGAAGCAGAACGAACTCCCCCTGATTGCCGCCGGCGGGATCGGCAAGGGAGGCAACCTCGCCGCCAATGCCGCTGCCATGATCATGTTAGGCGCCTCGGCGGTAGATATTGGGAAATATATTATGCAGGCAACCGCCGACTGCCTCGGCAACGAATACAACCGGTGCAATCTCTGTAACACGGGCCGCTGTCCGCGGGGGATCACTACCCAGGATCCCCGTCTCTACCGACGTCTCGATCCGGACCGTGTAGCGGAACGGGTCGTCGATGTCTTCAAGTCAGCCGATGTGGAACTGCGGAAAGTCTTCGCCCCCCTGGGAAGAAGCACGGAACTGCCCATTGGGATGTCCGACGCCTTGGGCGTAGCCAACAAGGAGATCGCCGACCGCTTGAAGATCAGCTATGTCTGTTAGACTGTAGCACCGGGGTTGATCCCAGGTGCGGACGAGACGACCGAGGGAAGGAAGCGGGAAACAGAATTAGGCACAACCGATCAACTGATATCGAGGATGAAATAGATGGTCATCAAAGGGAATATTAAAGGCAAACGGGTCCCCTCCCGCGAATTGGAAGAACAGATCCAACAGGCCGTCCGGGATGGGAAAAGAACCTTGTCCATCCAGGCCGACGGTCAGCACGGGATCGGCGGCCGGATCTGGCCGATGGGAAAAAAGGTTAAGATTACCGTTACCGGTCCCACGGGACAGCGACTCGGCAGCATGGGAATGGGAGGCACGGAGATCGTCGTCAAGGGAAATGCATCCGACGACGTCGGCTGGATCAATTGCGGTGCAAAGATCACGGTCTTGGGCGACGTCACGAACGGTGCCCACAACGCCGGCGCCCAGGGAATCCTCTACGTGCAGGGTGGCGGCGGCGCCCGTTGTGATACCATGACCAAGCATAATCCCCGTTTCGAACCGCTTCAGTCCTGGTACTTCCGGGATGTAGGTGACTCCTTTGCGGAATTCAAAGCGGGGGGAATTGCTGTTGTCTGCGGGGTCAACCCCCGAAACCCGGAGAACATCCTGGGTTATCGTCCCTGTGTCGGAATGGTGGGTGGAACCATCTATTTTAACGGGCCCATCCAGGGATTCAGCGACAAAGACGTCCGGCTGGCCGATCTGACTCCCCGGGACTGGGAGTGGTTGACGCTGAACATCAAACCTTATCTCAAGGCGATCGACCGGATGGAATATCTTGAGGAATTGACCCGATCGCCGGATGACTGGAAAAAACTGATCGCCTATACCCCGGCGGAAAAGACCGAACGCCGCGGCCGCAAGATCCCGATGACGGAGTTCCGCGAAGCGGTTTGGGAAAAAGGGACCGGAAAGGGGGGAATCTTTGGGGAATATCTCGAACATGAAGCGACGATTCTTCCCTATATCACGACCGGGCCGGACCGTCGGTTCCGGCCGGTCTGGAGTAACGACCGGTATCTTCCTCCCTGCGCCTACGCCTGTCCGTCCCGGATCCCATCACACAAACGAGCGAATCTGATCCGGCAGAACCGTCTGGAAGACGCCCTGGCCCTGGTCCTGCAGTACAGCCCCTTCCCGGCCTCCGTCTGCGGCCAGGTCTGTCCGAATCTCTGCATGGACGCCTGTACCCGGGGCCGGATCGACCAGCCGCTCGACATCAAGAGCCTCGGAAGTCTCAGCCTAGAACTACCGGCCCCGGAAAAGGCCCGTTCCACCGGCAATACCGTGGCGATTATCGGTGCCGGACCAGCGGGACTCTCCGCCGCCTGGCAGCTGGCCCTTCGGGGTCACACCGTGGATCTGTATGAGTCCACAGGGAAATTAGGCGGCAAGCTGGAGCTCTGTATTCCCAGGGAACGGCTCCCCCAGGAGATCCTGGCGAAAGAAATTTCACGGTTTGAGGAGATGGGCATCAATGTACACCTGAACCGGAAGATCACCCGGAACCTCTTCAAAAAACTCTATAAGGAACATGAAGTCGTCATCGTCGCCTGCGGCGCCCATGAGCCCAGAGTCCTCCGTTTTGAAGGGATGGAGGATGTCACTCCCGGAATCGAATTTCTCAAGGAGATTAACTACGGGGAGACGAAGAACCTGAAAGGAAAAGAGGTCGTCGTCATCGGCGCCGGCAACGTCGGCATGGACATCGCCTGCCAAGCCTATGCCTGCGGGGCGAAATCGGTAACGGCCGTCGATATCCAGCCCCCGGCCAGTTTCGGTAAGGAACAGGAGATGGCCCGGGAACGCGGGACAAAGATCCTCTATCCCAAAGTGACTAAAAAATACAGCAAACGGGCAAAGAAGATCACCTTCGATGACGGGACCTCTATTCACGCCGACGAGGTGATTATCTCCATCGGAGAAGTGCCGGTCCTTGATTTTCTCCCCCCAGAGATTCACACGGAGCGGGGTTATATCGTAGCCAACAAACTCGGTCAGAGTTCCGATGTCAAGGTCTTTGCCGTAGGAGATGCCACACAGCCGGGTCTCATTACCCACGCCATCGGCCAGGGGCGGATCGCCGCCGATGTGATTCATCATCAAATGATGAGCTATGATTATGTTCCCGAGGAGGAACAGGTCATTCCCTATGAACGGATCCGGACCGTTTACTACGAGAACTCCCATCCCGGGGAATTCGTCCCGGAAGAAGAAGCCAACCGCTGCATGTCCTGCGGTTCCTGCCGGGACTGCGGGATGTGTGAAACGAGCTGTTACTATAACGCCATTTCACGAGTGCAAGGGGAAGAAGGAAGTTTCGAGTACGTTGTAGATGACCGTCTTTGTATCGGCTGCGGTTTCTGTGCGGGAATCTGCCCATGTGGGGTCTGGGAGATGAAAGAAAACGTCTGATGGTTCGACAACCTCACCATGCACGGTCTGTTTTTATATAACGGACTTTTTTCATTTACTCCAAAGCCGGTCGGAGAAAAAATGGAAAGCCCCGGAACTCTACATTCCTAAACCGGCGAGCAGATCATCCACATCCTGTTGACTGCCAACACCTGCCCGGCAAACGCTTTCGCTTGATTCCTGGTCCTGCGCATAGAACTCCACGGCTAATTCCGGGTTCATCACACAAAGGATTTCTCGCAGGGTCCCCGTCAATGTGTTGATCTGCTGACTGACCTTGTCGGCAAACTGTAAACTCATCTCCGCTTCATCAATCCAGGGGAGGGCCTCTTCGGGAACCTGGTTCCGAAGCTTGTCCAGAATTTTCACAATCGTTTCGGTATTGCCGGCGATCCCCTCCCGGACATGCTGCGTCTTCTGGTTGAAATCCGAGGCATCGACGATCTCTTCCAGTTTCTCCAGAACGGAATTGTAGAGTCCCAGGGTTTTTTCCCGTTCCTCGATCCTGTGATAGCGATCGAGAAAGGCAACCAACTGGTTTTTGAAAAAGTGCACCAGATCAACGATCCGTCCGTCATCGATCGGTATCTTTTTTGTCGGCCGCACCTCTATGGAACCCACATAGTCGGCCTTGCTGAAAAAGACCCGGACCGAACCATTCTCACAGGTAAAATTTTTTTCGGCATTGCGGATTTCTTCCCGGAGTTTATTCCGTTTTTCCGGATCTTCCTCAAAATCGATCATGCACTCCATCCCCAGGTCACGGAAGGTATCGACGACCCGGTGGCAGGCCATTTCAAGATCGAGGGTCTCCTGAAGGTACTGACCGCAATGGACGAGCCCTGCCAGATCTTCATGCAACCGGGTCAGTGCCTCGGCATATTCTTCCGCAAGTTTTTTGGATACTTCCAGCGCATGATACTCCTCCCGTTTTTTCCACTGGGCCCGGCCCGATCTCGCCATCTGAAAAAGCATCAAGTCCGAGGCCTCTTTCGATCGAGGTTTCTCCATAAGCATGGCATCATCGGGCACCGTGAATCCATTGGTGATGGCCGGAATCATTTCGTCATCAACAACCACTGCACAGAGAATCCCCGGAAAGCGCCTGACGAGCCCGTCGAAGATCCAGAAGGCATCCCGGGTCGGAGGATCATGCAAAATGAGTATCGACGCCCTGGAACAGGTGGAGAGCAACTCCACCGCCTCCTCTTCCGTCTCCACAAAATGGGTCAAAACATTCTCAGCGATTCTCTCCTTCGAATGAGAAAAGGGGATCGCGCCCAGAGCAATCACATGCCATTCCCGGTCCATTAACACACTCACTTTTTTTATGGATTGAAGAAGAATATTATGTACACCAGAACTTTTCGGATATTGGAGAAAAATACTTGAGGATTTTTTTGTGGATTTTTCCTCCGCACGCTTCACCGGCCTGGAAAAAGGGGTTTACATCCGCCCCTGTTCAGGTTACTATTTTCTCAATTTGCATTCGGATTTCTCTGAAAAGACTTTATGAAAAGAATCCTGCCTCGTTATATTCAAAAAGAGATCCTGCCGCCTTTCGTTCTCTCTTTGGGTATCTTCACTCTTGTGCTTTTCATGCAGAATGCTCTGGAGCTTTCCAACCTGATCATCACAAAAGGCGTCGCCCTTTCGAACATCGCCCGGATCGTCCTCTATACGCTTCCCCCAACTCTCTGGTTCACCCTTCCGATTTCCTTTCTCACGGCAAATCTGACGGCCCTCAGCCGCCTTTCCGCCGACAATGAAGTTGTGGCCATGAATTCCCTCGGGATCGGAATGGGAAGCTTCGTCCGTCCGGTCATGACATTGGGAATTCTCTTGTTCTGCCTTACCTTTGCCGTCGGTGCCCTGGCCGTTCCCTGGGGACGTATATCCCTAAACCAACTCGTCTACCGGATCTTTCAGGAGAGCGCAACCGCCGGGATCGAACCCAGGGTCTTCAATGACAGTTTTACAGACCTGGTGATCTTTGCCGACGGGGTTGACCGGGAAAAGGATCAACTGCAACACGTCCTGATCACCGATTACCGGGGAGCACTGCCGGAGACCATCTATGCCCAATCCGGAATCATCCATTCCAACCCGGGCAAACTCACCCATACCTTAACGTTGCACAACGGTGCCGTACACCAATACGATGCACGAAAAGGGCGGTATCGGCTGATTCATTTCGAGGAGTACCAACTCTCCCTGGTCACTGATGTCGCACCGGTCGTCTATTCCATGAGCCTGGGGGAGAAGACCTACCATGAAATGTCGTTGGCGGAGCTCCGCCAGGCATCCCGGGCAGGGAACCCGGCAGAGAGGCGAGACTTCCAGCTCCACTACTATGAAAAATTTGCTCTCCCTTTTTCCTGTATCATTTTCGGGCTGGTCGCCCTTCCCTTCGGAACCCGTTTCCGGCGTTCGGGAAAGATGATCGGTTTTTCCTGGAGTCTGGTGATTGTCTTTGGTTACTACCTCCTCCTGGGCGCAGGACGTCATTTTGAAACAACCAATATGCTTTCTCCCATGATTGCGGTCTGGCTTCCCAACGTTGTTTTCGGGGGGATCGGGATCACCGCACTGATCCGGACCTCGCGCAGGATCCCGGAGGACCGGGGCTTCCTGGATGAAACGAACGGCCTGTGGCATACCTTCCTGCACACGACAAGAAGGATCTTGCGAAAACCGTCCGGGAAGTAACTGGAAACGAGATGAAAACCCTTTCAAAATATGTTGCCCGAGAATATATCAAGGTCCTGCTGATCTGCTTCAGCGCCGTTACGACCGTTTACCTGCTGGTCCATTTCCTCGGAAAACTGGATGAGTTTATTGAATTCAAGGCCTCCCTGTCGCTGATCCTCCGAATGATGCTGCTGAAAATCCCCCGGATTTTCTATGAGGTCCTGCCCATCGTTTCCCTCCTGTCCACCCTGATTACCCTGAGTCTTCTTTCCCGGCACAATGAAATCATCGCCATGCGTTCCTGCGGAATCCATCTGAGCAAGCTCCTCATGCCGATCCTCTTCGTCACCTTCCTCCTCTCCATGATGGCGCTGGCCGACGGGGAATGGCTCGTCCCCTACGCCAATCAGCGCCTCAGTTGGCTTGATGACGTCGCCCTCAAAAAAAAGCCCCACCTCCTGGCCCTGAAGAATAATCGGATCTGGTTCCGCACCGGCGCCCACGGATTTTGCAACATCCGAAAAGTCGATCCGGATCGTCGGATCCTGCATAACGTCACACTCTATGATTTCGATAATGACTTTAAATTAAGACACCGCCTCGATGCTCAGGTGGTCATCTGGAAGAATTCCGGCTGGATCACACGTAAAGGAACGGAATGGATTTTCTCGGGCGCCGGGGAAATTCTTAAGGAACGTGCCTTCCATGGGGCCTTCCCATTAAAGGAACCGCTCAAAGAAATCATCAAGGTGGAAAAACCCTCCGGTGCGATGGGCTATAAGGAACTCCGAACATATATCACCCTCCTGAAAAAGGACGGTTATCCCACGGCCGGCTACGAGGTTGACCTTTATGCCAAGATCTCCTATACCATGATCAGCTTCATTATGGTTCTTCTGGGAATCCCCTTCGCGCTGCACACCAACCGCAAGGGGGGCCTTGCTTTCAGTATCGGAATCAGCCTGGTGGTGGGATTCATCTATTGGCTGGCCTTTTCGGTCGGGCTCTCCTTCGGGCATGGGAGCCTGATGCCCCCCCTTCTTGCAGCGTGGATCGCCAACCTTTTCTTCGGAACGGCAGCGGGCTACCGGCTTGCCAGGGTACGATTCTGACCCCGGAGAAACCGATATACGACGGGAAAAAGGATCAGGAAGACGATTCAGGGGTCTCTTCTTCCCCGCCGGCAAGGCGGGCCAATTCCACCAACTGTTCCGGTTTCCCTACACAGATCAGACGGTCCCCCGCCTCCAGAATGGTCGAGGGAGCCAGGCTGGTATTCATGGTACCATCCTCCTTCTTAACGGCCACAATCAGGAGCCCTAATTCTTCCCGAATCCGGGAGTCTACGATTCGGACACCGTTGAAAGAAGAAGAACCGGAAATACGGATGGCATCAAGACGGAAGCCCATCTTGCCGTCTCGGCTGACCGCAGTCTCCAGAAAACTTGCGACATGGGGCCGGAAGATCGATTGGGCGATTTTGGAGGCCCCGATCAGGTAGGGAGAAACCACCATATCGGCCCCGGCCCGTTTGAACTTCTTTTCCGCCCCCTCCCCGCCGGCACGGGTAATAATCTTCAACTTTGCCTTGATTTCACGGGCGCTCAAAACCACATAGAGGTTTTCCGCATCGGAAGTCAAAACCGAGATTAGTCCTGTGGCCCGTTCAATCCCCGCCGACAGAAGGGTCTCATCCTGTGTTGCATCTCCCTGAATGACGACATGTCCCTTCTCATGAATCTCCGTAACCACCTCGGGGTCTTTCTCAATCACGACAAAGGGAAACATCGCCGCAGCAAATTCCGAGCAGATATGTTTCCCCATTCGGCCGTACCCGCAGATAATATAGTGTTCCTTTAACCGTTTAATTTTCTCGTTCACCTTCTTCCTCCCAAGCACTTCCCGGATCTCCCCTTCGAGGAGGATCCCGATGGCCGTTTTGAAAACATAGGCAACCGTCCCGACCCCAACGAGAATCAGGACAACCGTAAAGATTCTTCCTGCCGTATCCATCCGATGCACTTCCATAAAACCGATCGTGGAAAGGGTGATCACCGTCATGTAGAGTGCATCGGTTACTCCCCACCCCTCAATCATCATGTACCCCACGATTCCAAAGGCCATGATCCCTGCAAGGATCAGCAGTGAAACTTTCAGCTTTTTGATCGGATTGACCAATCGATCCTCCCGGACATGAAATTCAGATGCACAATCTCGAAAACTCTTAAGATATCAAACGCCTCGGAGAAAAGTTACGGAGTTGGAGAGCCCGCTGCCCCGGGCTGTATCGCCCTTTCTCTCTCTTCGGGCTCTCCATTGACTTCCGGGAAACGAAGAGGGAGCGTCACCAGGGAGAAGGGGTCAATTCGCACACCATTGAGCCGCGCCCCCCAGTGGAGATGGGGCCCCGTCACCCGTCCCGTGGCACCCACATGCCCCAGGACCGAACCTTGACGGACGATCTGCCCTTTCCGAACGGCAAAGTCTTCTAAATGCGCATAGAGGGTATAGAGCCCGCCTCCGTGATCGAGGATCACCGTGTTGCCGCTGAAGAAGAGATTGTCAGCCATGACCACCCGTCCGGCATCCGGGGCCTTCACCGGGGTTCCGGCGCCGGCAAGAAGGTCGGCTCCCGAATGGGGGCTCCGGGGTTCACCGTTGAAGATGCGGCGCAATCCGAAGGAACTCCCCCGTGCCGCCTCAACGGGAGCAGTGAATCCCCGCAACCAGAAGGCCTTCCGGCTGCGGATTTTGTAAAGCGCCGCCAGTCCCTTCTTCTCCCCGTGCACACGGGCAAGATCCTTGCGGGAAAGATCAACATACTTCTTCCGGACGGTAATCCGCTCCAGGGGAAAAATCTTCGGCAGAACGGTAATGTGAAAGACCCCTTCCGTTTTTTTGCCGTCCGGAAAATCGGCCCGGTACGTCAGGGAATGACTGCGAGGTGAAACGGTCAACCCCACGGCCGCCAAGGCAGACCATCGTCTCCCCTTCTCATTCGAAGTGAAGAGAAGTTTCTGTCCCAGAAAACTTCCTTTCACCCTGTCCAGTCTCGTGGCCGACACAATTCGTACCCAGACCGCCTGACCGGGGTAGATCTTTTTCGGAAGAACCCGGACCTGTATCTTGGTGGCCCACGCGCTGCCCGCACAGAGAAACCACACCATTAAAATCCACGACACGCGACAGATACCTTTCAGCACGAATCCTCCTCTCCCGGCCGCTTCCCCTGACGACAACGCATATATTCGATTTTGATGCAGCGGCCCATGACCACTTCCACCCCGGCCTCGTTCAATCTTTTCATCGCCTCATCATTCCGGATGCCCAACTGCATCCAGAAGACCCTGGCCCCGGATTGCACCGCTTCTTCCGCAATCGGCAGGATTGCATCGGAGCGCCGGAAGACATCGACGATTTCCAACGGTTCCGGAATGGAGCTCAGTGAGGGATAACAAATCTCCCCCAGGATCTTCCGTTGTCCCGGGTTGACGGGGATGATGCGGAAACCCTGTTCCTGCAGGTACCGTGCAACCCGATGGCTGTCCCGTTCCGGTTTCGGGGAGAGCCCCACGACGGCCACGGTACGGTATCGTTGCAGGAGATTACAAATCCGATCCGCCATGAGGGCTGTTCCTTTCCATGTTCTTCTCCACCCGGGGTGCAGGGATCATCGTCCCCCCGTCACTTCAATCCTGCCTGCCGTGCTGTGACGCAGGTGGAGCCCCGGCGGGAGAGAAGGTTGCGGAAGATTATACAAAATCCTGAAGATCGCCTGATCCTTCACGCAGGATTTCCACTTCATCCTCCAGCAGGGAGATCACACTGGAGGGTTGCACAGGAAGCAGACCGCACTCCAGGATCAGATCCACTTCCTTTCCGAAACATTTCTGCAGATCATCCGGATCCGTCATCACTTCCTCGTCACTCCGGTTTGCACTGGTACTGACAATCGGATTCCCCAGCGCCTCCACCAGGGCCTGAGGCACGGGGTGATTCGGGACCCGGATCCCTACGGTACGGCTTTTGCTCCGAAGGGTGCGGGGGGTCTCCCGGCCGGCCGGAAGGACAAAGGTATAGGCACCGGGGAGGTACCGTCTCAGGATGCGATAAGCAAAATTGGACACCATGGCATACCGGCTGATATGGGTCAGGTCGGCACAGACGAAGGAGAGCGGCTTCTTGGGGTCCCGTCCCTTGATACGAATGATCCGGTTCACCGCCTGAAGGCTGGTGATATCACAACCGAAACCGTAGATCGTGTCGGTGGGATAGATCATCACCCCGCCGGACTGCAGGACCGCCACGGCCTTCGCAATATGACGTCCCTGGGGGTTCTCCGGATGTATGGAAAGCATGGTGGCCATGGTTTTTCCTCCTTCCGAAAGAGGAGTATAACCGATGACGCAACGATTGGAAAGCTGAAATAAAGGTCCGTAGCGGGTGGGGTGCGGGAGTGGAATTCGTTCTCATTCTCTTTGCAACAACTTTTCTCGAAGAACTTGCAGCGGGGAAAGAATCAGGCCACTCCTTCGGAATGTGCTTCCACCGGCTGCAACACCCCCTGACGAACCATCCGGCATAGAAAGTTGCAAACCTCGAAATCGACGAGCGGCGTCCGGGCACAGATTTCGCTCACCGAATGTTCTCCGTCGATCAGACCGAGGATCAGCCCCTGGTCTTCCGTCAGCTGGGCACCCTCCACCGGGATCGTACCTTCTGAGGCATAATCCAGAACCACATCCAGCGAAGGAAGAACCGCACGCATATTCGCCCATTCATCTTCACGATGAGCTCCCTCCATTACAAGACTCATGACATCAAGCGAGAGCGTTTCATTCGGATCGACCGGAGGGGCTTCATTTACGAACTCGAAATGCCCTTCGGGAAAGGCCATCAGGGAATAGACGATCTCCTCCGCCTGGATCCGAAGTGCCTCCTGGAGTCCCCGGCGGTCAATGGCACCGATCTCGATCAAGGCCTGTCCTAAACGCATGGAAGGATTCTGCGCGCAGAGTACCAGCGCACGTCTTCGTTCACTTTTCGTGATCTTTCCGAGTTTGTAAAGCAGATAGCCCAGTTTGTTCTTCTTGTCCCTGTCTCTGCATGAGGCGGAACAAATCTTCCCCTCCCGGATAAAGAGAGATTTCTGTTCATGTTTGTTCTGCACCACAAGGGTCCCCGTATTCTCGCAGGAGGCGAGCAATTGAAGCAGGTCGGGGAAACGAATCTTTTTGAGTTCCCCCCGTATCTCCACCTGATCGCAGTCCGGAGAAGATCCTGCCGAGCGGTTCCCTCCGCCGCATTTTTTTTGAGGGTCGGATCTCCCGAAGTCAACAGCATGGGGGACGGAGGAACCCCCCATCCAGCCATAAAGTGTACGGCGAAAAACAATCGGCAAAAAAAGGAGAAAGAGGGCCAAAAGGAAGACGACCGCACCGAGAGAGAAGATACCGTAATAAAGTTGACTGCCGAAGAGGAACGCCACCCCGACCTTCATCGGCTCTCTTACATGAAACGTTCCGGCCTTAGGACTTTTCAAAGGGTTCCGCAGCAGCGTCTCTTCATACTCTGCAGCAAAATCGTTTAAGCGGCTCCCCGACTGCAGGAATTCGGTGATCCCTTGAACGGGCTTCTTCCGGCCCGCAACGCGCGCCGTAATGACGGGGTGCAAAGCAGAGTGTGATGGGAGCCGTCCTTGAGAAGATGCCGCAGGAAGACCGATGAAGAAACAAAGAAGAACCGCAACCAGGATGTTAACCCGCTTGACCATAACTGAACCGTCCATTTCCGGGAGTTCTGCCGGTTGATCCAGACAAGAATACACACTCCCGGTACTTTTCTCCAATCATTGGGCGAAAAAACGGTAAATCGGCTCAGTTTTCAGACGGCCTGCCCCGGACGGAAACAGGCACTTTCCAGTCCCCCTGATAATTTCAGTATCCCTTGAATAAGTCGGCCCTGTCAATCAGAAAAACATTATTTGCCGATGAAAGATCACAAGAGATTCATCATACAGAAAGACGGCAGACAAGATCCTGTTTCTGCGATGAGAATGGAAGAAAAAACCGGATGCCCAGACAAGACGGATTTGCCTGGACATCCGGAAGATATTGAGAGGATTATTTCTTTTTCTGGTGGGCCTTGCAGAACTTTGAGGGAGCCTTTGCCATATTCTTGCAGCGTTTCCCTGCTTTGGTCTTCGCCGCGCACCGCTTGGCGACCTTTTTCTTGACGACTTTCTTCTTTGCCACCTTCTTTTTGACGACTTTCTTGGCGACCTTCTTCGCGACTTTTTTCTTGACGACTTTCTTGTTTGCCACTTTCTTCTTCGAAGCGACCTTCTTTGTGACGGTCTTTTTCGTCGTTTTTTTGACCGCCTTCTTCGCCTTCTTCTTCACTGTTGCCATTTTTAGTCCTCCTTTGTGTGGTTGGTAAAAATGACCTTCTCCTAAAAACAGAGGGTTAATCACTGACCCCTCTTATAATAGCTTAAATAAAATCTCTAACTCAAAATAGCATAACGAAAAATAGATTGCAAGTAAAATAAGTCAACTTATTTGCAAATTAATCTGTCATTCCCATCTTTGAGCAATATACAAAATGAAAATTCAAAAGCAAAAACCTTTTGTCACAGGACCTCTTTTTGTGACAAAAAAACAGGACTGCACAAATCTACCTGGAGTTGAAAGAAAAGAAAATCGATCTGATTCCCAGCGGAAAAGTAGATCCTTCAGGGGAGCGTGCACTGATTGGCTATCGAGAGATAGGCGGGATAATCGAAGGCCGGACTGTGCTTGTCGTTATGGCATTTCCGACATACATCCTCGGGAACCCTTGCGGTCATTGCTCTTCTCCCAGGGTGCCCCTCTCCGGCCCCGTGACAGGACTCGCACTGCACGTTTTTAAACCCGGGGGTTTTTTCTGTATCGATGAATCCGCTGCGGGTTCCATAACCCAGAACATGGCAGACCACGCACTCCGGATCATACTCCTCACCCTTTTCCACAAGCGACCTGTATGCGTAGGCATGCGGGGTGTTTGACCATCGCTGATAGATCACGGGATGGCAGGGGGCGCAAGTTCCGGCGCCGACGTAGACAGGTCCATTTTTTTTCTTTGGAAGGAAAGAGACATCCTCGGAGAACCTTCCCTCACGCACCTGCCGTTGGAACCGGTCAACCTCTTTTTGCACACCGGGGTCAACCTGCACCCCTTCGTCTACCGGGATCATGGAGGAGACAAAGGAGAGAACCCTTCCCTTCACGTCCAGGTTCAGGGTAAGCCGGCCAAGCTTCTCACCGAGCGTACCGTCGGACACAATAACCGTATTCCCGACCTTCCGCGCCGATCCGGCGCCGACGTGGTGGCCGATGATCGCGACACCGATCTCCGGATTTGCCTTGAGGAATGCATCGGGATCGGTGAGGTTGAAGTGGAGCAGAGCGACGATCAGGTCACACCGTTTCCGGAGTCCCGGCAATACCTTCGCCGCCGCCTCAAAAGGGTCGGAGATCCGAAGGTTGTGAAGAGCGTTTCGGTATTGATTCGTCACGACGTGGTCATCCAGGAGGGCAACGACCCCGACGCGAAGTCCCGCCCGATGGAAGACACGAAACGGTTCAAAAACCGGTTTCCCCTGCGGTTTAAAAATATTGGCACAGAGGAAGGGAAAGTTCGCCTTCTTCACCGCCCGCAGAAGAAAATCCGCGCCCTCGGCGAAATCGTAGTCCCCGACGGCGCAGCCGTCATAACCGATCAGGTTCATGGCACGGATCATGGCCGCCGTCTTGACGGCATAGAAGGCGGGACTGCCCTCGAGTCCTTCAAAGGAGCCGAAGAAAACATCCCCGCTGTCCACCAGCAGGGTATTTCCGGAGCGGTATCTGTCGTACAGGGTCTTGCGCCGGGCCACGCCGCCCAACTGCTTTTCGGAACAGCCGCAACGCTTGAGCTCACCGGCCACGTTTCCGGTATGAAAGATCGAGATGGTGATCTGCCTGCTTGTTACCGCTGGTGAGGAACAAGCAAGGCAGAGCAGGACAGTCCCAGCGGCAATTATCATCTTGGCCATCATTCAGGCATCCTTCTCCATTGCGCCCACAAGATCCGCAATCACAGCAAACCCTTCATCGCGCATGTATTCCCTGATCCCTTCCACGATACGGACCGGGGCCATGGGATCCACGAAGTTCGCGGTCCCCAGGGCAACGGCGGAGGCGCCGGCAAGAAGAAAAGCAATCGCGTCCGAAGGATTCATGATCCCCCCCATACCGATGACCGGTACCTTCACGACCTGCGCCACCTGATAGACCATCCGCAAGGCAACGGGCAGGATGGCCGGACCGGAGAGACCTCCCGTCACGTTGGCCAGCCTGGGCCGGCGGGTCTTCACGTCAATCGCCATTCCGAGCAGCGTGTTGATGAGAGAGAGAACATCGGCCCCCTCCCCTTCGGCGATGCGAGCGAACTCCGTAATGTCCGTCACGTTCGGAGAAAGCTTGACGATCAAAGGCAGATGCGTGGTCCCGCGCACCAGGCCGACGACCTCTTTCGTCGCGGAAGGATCAGTCCCGAAGGCCATCCCCCCTTTCCGGACGTTGGGACAGGAGATGTTCAACTCGATACCGTCGACCCCTCCGGACTCGGTAAGCAGACGGGCCACCTCGGCATAGTCTTCCGCCCGATGGCCGTAGATGTTGGCGATAACCGCCACATCGAGTGTACGCAAACGCGGGAGTTTCCGGTCAATGAAAGCACGGACGCCGATATTCTGGAGCCCGATGGCATTGAGCATGCCGGCCGGAGTTTCGCAGACCCTCGGCGGGGGATTGCCCTCCTGCGGACCGATGGAAAGGCCCTTGACGGTCAACGCGCCCAGCTTCGACAGGTCGTAGATCTCGGCGATCTCTTCACCGTAGCCGGACGTCCCCGATGCCGTCATCACGGGGTTCTTCATCACAATCCCGCCGATATTGACCGACAGATCCGGTGTGACGTTCTTCGATTTCATAGAAGCTCCATCCTGTGCAGACTGCGGTGAATCGTCAGGCGCCTCACAATTTCATCTGTATCCCCAGTTCGAATACCTGCTCCGGTGAAATCCGGAAATACTTTGTCGCATCCCTTGCCGAACGGGAGAGATAAACGAAGAGGTGTTTCCGCCAGACGGGCATGGTTTCATCTTTCGTGACCAGCAGGTTTTCACGCCCCAGGAAAAAGATCGTATCTTCCACGCTGAAATTTTCCGTGCCGAAATCAATCTTTCCAAGCGCCCTCGGTATATCGGGATGTTCACTGAAACCGTAGTGTAAAGTCACGCGGAAGAATCCGTTTCCAAGTTCCCGGACGGACAGGCGTTCCGACGGCGAAACGTAGGGAATCTCTTCGGTCGTCACATGGAGAATCAATATCCTTTCGTGGAGGATTTTGTTATGCATGAAGTTGCTGACCAACGCCGTCGGCGTACCGACCGGGTTTCCGGTGAGAAAGGCCGCCGTCCCCGGGACACGGGTGATCCTACGGCTTGAGACTTCTTCAAGAAAGTCCTTCAGGGGGATCGTGACGGCATCGAGTTTGCGTTTGAGTATCTTGCGCCCCTGTCTCCAGGTAATCATGACGGAAAAAACCGCTGCAGCGACCAGCAGGGGCACCCAGCCTCCGGAGGTTACCTTGGTGATGTTCGAACTGAAAAAGGCCGCATCAATGCAAAGAAGAACGGAACATGCCGGAAGTACGGCAAAGAGCCTCCATTTCCAGCGGCGGCGGGCGACAAAGAACATGAGGATCGTCGTAATGACCATGGTCGCCGACACGGCGATCCCGTATGCCGCGGCCAGATTACCTGAATGACGAAACCCGATCACCAGGCAGACGGTGCCGGCCATCAGGATCCAGTTGATGAAGGGCACATAAATCTGTCCGATCTGTTCCGTGGATGTATGCAGGACCGCCAGGCGCGGAAAGTACCCCAACTGAACCGCCTGACGTGTCAGGGAAAAGGCGCCGGAGATCACCGCCTGAGAGGCAATCACCGTGGCGGCCGTCGCAAGCAGGATCAGGGGATACAGTGCCCATGCAGGTGCGAGTCTGTAAAACAGGTTGTCCACGGCACCGGGGTCTCCGATCAGCAGGGCTCCCTGACCGAAGTAGTTCAGGAGCAGTGAAGGAAAAACGATTGCAAACCAACCGGCCTGAATCGGGCCTTTGCCGAAGTGCCCCATATCCGCATACAACGCCTCCCCTCCGGTCACGACGAGGAAAACCGTTCCCAGTACCAGAAATGCTCTTAATCCGTTATGGGACATGACTTCCACGGCGTAGACGGGATTCAGAGCCGCCATCACCCCGGGATGATGCAGAATCGCCGCCAGGCCCATAAACCCCATCACTGCAAACCAGAGGAGCATGACCGGTCCGAAGACGGAACCGATACCGGAAGTGCCATGGTGCTGAAATGAAAAAAGCACGATCAGAATGAAAATTGCGATGGGAACCACAAAAGGCTTCAGGAGCGGAGTCGCCGCATTCAGCCCTTCAATCGCGCTCAAGACCGAGATGGCAGGGGTGATCATGCCGTCGCCGTAAAGCAGGGCCGCACCGAACAGGCCCAGCGTTCCAAGGACCAGAAACAGTACCGGGTTGATCCTGCGTATCTTTACAACAAGGGTTGTCAATGCCAGGATGCCGCCCTCCCCTTTGTTGTCGGCCTTCATGACAAAAAGAAGATATTTGAGCGAAATCACCAGGACAAGAGACCAGAAGATCAGGGAGAGGATCCCCAGTACATTCACGGCATTGACGGGAATTCCATCTTTCCGCCGGAAGCATTCTCTCATGGCATAAAGCGGACTCGTTCCGATGTCGCCATAGACAATGCCGAGCGCCGCGATAATTGAGCCGACAGGTCTTCGTATCAATTCAGAGGAGTTGTTTTTATTCATCGGATGTCGTGCAGCAGAAGCTCTCCGGCATCAAAGACCGGCCCTTCACGGCAGACCCGCCGGTAACCGCCGGTTGTCCTTATCACACACCCCATACAGGTCCCCAGCCCGCATGCCATCACAGACTCAAGGGAAACCTCACAGTCGATTCCGGCGCCGCGGGTCATTCGGGCGACTTCCAGGAGCATGGGGCGGGGACCACAGGCATAGACCTTCACGGATTCGGAAGGCGATGTCTTGCGTAAATGTTCCCGAAAGAGTTCCGTCACGGTCCCCGGTTCTCCGAGACTTCCGTCATCGGTCGCCGTCAGTACGGTCATGCCCGACGCGGCAAATTCGTCCAGGGGGACCAGCTCAGCCGCCGTCCGGGCGCCGTAGAAGAGGATTACCTTCACCCCGCGATCCCGTAATGTCCGGGCCAGGAACCGGAAGGGAGCGACCCCGACGCCGCCGGCGATCAGTACCGCCTTGCGTACGGGAGAGGTCACGTCGAATCCGGTACCGAGAGGGCCGGTCAGATTCAACCGCTCACCCGGTTTCCGTCTTGAAATCCATTCCGTGCCGCGCCCGGCCACACGATAGAGAATACTTAAACGTTGCGCCGCATAATCATGGACCGAAAAGGCCCGGCCGAGAAGAGGATCGAGGGACGAGGAGGCCCGAACCATGACAAAGCGTCCGGGAGCGCAGGAATAAAGATCCCCATCAAGAGAGAGGGTCAGCCGACGAATACCAAGAGCAACCTCCTCATTTTTAATAAGCTCGGAACTCAGGTTCCGGATCAGGAGCCGGGACATTGGATATCCAGTATTTCATAACCGATAATACCGCCGGGCGCCCGCACCTCAATCTCGTCTCCGACCTCCTTGCCGATCATGGCACGCGCGACCGGCGAAAAGACCGAGATTTTACCGGACTTGATGTCGGCTTCGTCTTCCCCGACGATTTGGTAGGTCACTTCTTCTTCCGTGGCCAGATTGACCAGCGTCACTTGCAGGCCGAAGCTGACCCGGTCCGTCTTGATCTTCGCAGGATCAATCACCTCGGCCCGCGCGAGTTTGGAATTCAGCTCGGCGATCTTCCCTTCGATGAAACCCTGCCGCTCCTTTGCCGCATGGTACTCCGCATTCTCACTCAGGTCACCATGAGCACGTGCCTCGGCGATATCACGGACATTCTTCGGACGTTCCACGGTTTTGAGATTTTTCAATTGCATTTGCAGTTGTTTATGCCCCTCGGGGGTCATGGGAACCTTCGTGTTCATGAAACTTTTTTCTCCTCTTAGATGTTGTGATAATCCTGAATCGGCAGGACATGCATTTCATTCTCCAGAATCGCCTCGATTCCATTTACCGCTTCCCGTGCACCGGCGACGGTCGTGAAATAGGGGACACCGTAGGTCAGGGCCGTACGCCGGATCGAAAAGGAATCCAGCTTGGCCGCCGCCGTACCGGTCGGGGTGTTGATCACCAGTGCGATCTCCCGGTTCTTGATCCGGTCCACGATGTGGGGCCTCCCCTCCTTCACCTTGTTCACAACCTCGCTGGGAATCCCGTGCCCTTGAAGATATTGCGCCGTACCCCGGGTGGCAATGATCATAAAACCGAGACGGATCAATTTTCGAGCCGTTCTCAGAAGCGGTTCCTTGTCCCGGTCCCGGACACTGATAAAAATATTTCCCTCATGGGGCAGATACGTACCAGACCCGATCTGCGCCTTGGCAAAGGCATTTCCGAACCGTCGGTCAATCCCCATGACCTCCCCCGTGGATTTCATCTCCGGGCTGAGGAGCGTATCAACCCCGGGGAACTTCAAAAACGGGAAGACCGCCTCTTTGACGCAAACATAATCAATCTTTTTTTCCTCGGTAAACCCGAGTTCGGACAAGGTCATACCGGCCATGACTTTTGCACCTAACTTCGCCAGGGGGACGCCGATCGCCTTGCTGACGAAGGGAATGGTGCGGGAGGCCCGTGGATTGACTTCCAGGACGAAGATCCGCCCCCCCTGCACGGCAAACTGGATATTCATCAGCCCCACGACATGGAGTTCCCGGGCCAGGGCGACGGTCTGCCGCCGGATCTCGTCGAGAAGACCCTTGTCGAGAGAGTACGGAGGAAGAGAACAGGCGGAATCGCCGGAATGAACGCCGGCCTCTTCGATATGTTCCATGATCCCGCCGATTACCACATCCTTTCCGTCGGAGACGGCATCGACATCGATTTCAATGGCATCCATGACAAACTTGTCAATCAGGACCGGATGTTTCGAGGAGGCCTGCACCGCCGAAGCCATATAGTTTCTCAACTCTTTTTCATTGTTGACGATCATCATCGCCCGCCCTCCCAAGACATAGGAAGGCCTGACCACCACGGGATAACCGATTATTTCGGCGATCGACCGGGCATCCTCCAGAGAACAGGCGGTTCCGTTTTGCGGCTGCTGCAAGCCGAGGGTTTGCAACAGTCTCTGAAAGCGTTCCCGGTCTTCCGCACGATCAATGGCATCCGGGGAAGTTCCGATAATCGGCACCCCCTCTTGCTCCAGCGGGACGGACAGTTTCAACGGTGTCTGACCGCCGTACTGAACAATCACACCGTCGGGCTTCTCCACCCGGACGATTTCCAAAACATGTTCCAGAGTCAGGGGCTCGAAATAGAGGCGGTCCGAAGTATCGTAATCGGTACTCACCGTTTCCGGGTTGCAGTTCACCATGATCGTCTCATAACCGATCTCCTGGAGCGCAAAGGAGGCATGGACACAGCAATAGTCAAACTCAATCCCCTGGCCGATTCGGTTCGGGCCGCCGCCCAGGATCATGATCTTCTTGCGGTCCGTGGGGACCGCCTCACACTCCGACTCATAGGTGGAATAAAAGTACGGCGTATAGGCTGTAAACTCGGCGGCACAGGTATCGACGGTTTTAAAGGTCGGCACAATCCCGAGGCTCCGGCGCAACGCCCGGACCTCCCCTTCCGGCATGCCCCGAAGAAGGGCCAGCCGACGATCGGAAAAACCGTACTCCTTGGCCTCCCGGAGCAAGTCTTTCAGCGCTGCGGCATTTCGAATCTCATCTTCAAAAGCGATCATCTCTTTCAAATTGTCGAGAAACCAGGGATCGATCTTCGTCAGCTCATGGATCTCCTCGATCGCCATTCCCTCCCGGAGGGCCTGGCCGACGGCCCAAAGCCGCTCGGCACAGGGAACACGGAGCGTCTCCCGCATCTTGTCGGCATCGGCATTCCATGATTCGAAGCCGTCACTATCAATTTCCATGGAGTAGATTGCCTTCTGCATCGCCTCCTTGAAGGTCCGCCCGATCGCCATCGCCTCCCCCACCGATTTCATCTGCGTTGTCAGGGTTGAATCCGCCTGGGGAAATTTCTCAAAGGTGAAGCGGGGAAACTTGACGACACAATAATCGAGAACCGGTTCGAAGGAGGCCGGGGTCTCCCGTGTAATATCGTTCTGAATCTCATCGAGGGTATACCCGACAGCCAGCTTGGCGGCAATCTTGGCAATCGGGAACCCGGTCGCCTTGGAGGCCAGGGCGGAGGAGCGGGAAACCCGCGGGTTCATCTCAATGATCACCAGGCGACCGTCTTCCGGATTCACGGCAAATTGAACATTGGATCCGCCCGTATCGACACCGATCTCCCGGATTACGGCAATCCCGGCATCCCGCATGATCTGGTATTCCTTGTCAGTCAGGGTCTGGGCCGGCGCCACGGTGATGCTGTCTCCGGTATGCACCCCCATGGGATCGAAGTTTTCAATGGAACAGATCATAACCACGTTGTCTTTACGATCGCGCATTACCTCCAGTTCAAACTCTTTCCAGCCGAGGACCGACTCTTCCACCAGAATCTGCCCAATCGGACTGGCATCAAGTCCCCATTCCACATAGGAGAGATACTCTTCCATATTATAGGCGATGTTGCCGCCGGTGCCGCCGAGCGTGAAGGAGGGACGGATGATGTTGGGGAACCCGATCTGGGCAACCACCTCCCGGGCCTGCTCCATCCCGTTGACGTAGGCGCTCTCCGGCAGGGAAAGACCGATCCGGGTCATGGCCTTCCGGAACTCGTCGCGGTCTTCGGCCTTGCGGATCGCCTCGATGTTCGCACCGATCAACTGCACCCCGTAGTGATCGAGGACCCCCGCCTCTGCCAGTTCCATCGCCAGGTTCAGTGCCGTCTGCCCTCCCATGGTCGGAAGGAGCGCATCGGGCCGTTCCGCCTCGATGATCATTTTGACGACCTGCGCCGTGATCGGTTCGATATAGGTCCGGTCGGCAAAATCGGGGTCGGTCATGATCGTCGCCGGGTTGCTGTTCACGAGGACCACCTCATAGCCCTCTTCTTTGAGGGCCTTGCAGGCCTGTGTTCCGGAATAATCGAACTCACAGGCCTGGCCGATAACAATCGGTCCGGACCCGATCAGCAGAATCTTATGAATATCGTCTCGTTTCGGCAATGGTTCTCCCCATTTTCTTTCTTATTCTTAATCGATCTTTTGTGACATTGAATATGATTAAGATTTAAGATGAAAAAGACTATTCCAACTCCTGTACCCACCCCTGCGTCAGTCCGTAACGTTCCATAATCGTCTTCGCCTCGTCATACTCTTCGGGCGTAATCCTTCGAGCGATCTCCGGAATCCCCGTCGCTTTGTAGGCGGGAAAATACTGGCTCATGAGACTGACATAGGTGCATGGAGAAAGATCCGCCGCCAGAAACCGCATGATCGCCTCCGTACCGGAGATTCCGCCGGGAAGCACAAGATGACGTATCAATAATCCCGTCCGGGCGATCCCCGCTTCGTCAAGTTTCAGATCCCCCACCTGCCGGTGCATCTCGATGACGGCCCGGCGGTTTACCTCCGGGTAATCGGACGCTCCGGAGTATCGCCGGGCATTGCCGCCGTCGCTGTAACGCATGTCCGTCAGGTAGATGTCGACGATCCCTTCCAATAGCTGAAGGGTCTCCACGTCATCATAGCCGCTGCTGTTATAGACAATGGGGATTGTAAGCCCCCCGGCCCTTGCCGGTCTGAGCCCGGCCAACAGGTGCGGGACTGCATGCGTGGGGGTCACCCAGTTAATATTGTGGGCGCCCTGCTCCTGCAGCCGAAGCATTATCTCCGCCAGGGCCGCCGGGTTTGTCTCCACACCGTTTCCGCTCTGGCTGATCGGATAATTCTGGCAATAGACACAGGCAAGATTGCAGTGCGTGACAAAGATCGTCCCCGAACCCCGCCGACCGGAGATCGGAGGTTCCTCACCAAAATGAAGATCGGCGCTTGCAATTCGTAACTGATCATCCGCTCCGCAGGCACCCGTTTCACCCGCCCGTCGGTCCACGCCGCATTTTTCAGGACAAAGACGACAGGCAGGCCCCATCAGCGCCCGGGCCTTTTCGATCCGTTCCAAAAAATCGGTTTCACTCAGCTCGCAATATCGGGCAGGGCTTTTTGTCATCGTCATGAGCCGGCCCCTTTTATTTCTGCTCCATCATTTCAAGAAAACGACCGAAGAGGTAGCGGGAGTCATGGGGACCGGGAGAAGATTCCGGATGATATTGCACGGAAAAGGCGGAATACGTCCGGTGCCTCAGACCTTCCACGGTCCGGTCATTCAGATTGATGTGGGTCAGCTCCACCTCTCCCCCCGCCGACTGCAACGATTCCACATCGACGGCAAATCCGTGATTCTGGGAAGTGATTTCGACCTTACGGGTGGACAGATCCATGACCGGCTGGTTCCCACCATGATGACCGAACTTCAGCTTGTAGGTTTTGCCCCCCAACGCCCTTCCGAGAAGTTGATGTCCCAGGCAGATCCCGAAGATCGGTTTCACGCCTATGAGTTCCCGGATCGTCTCCACGGCATAGGTCACCGGCTCCGGATCGCCGGGACCGTTGGATAGAAAGATCCCGTCCGGCGAAAGTGCCCTGACCTCGGCCGAGGACGTTGTTGCCGGAAGAACCGTGAGACGGCAGCCCAACCCCGAGAGGATACGGAGAATATTCCGTTTAATACCGAAGTCGAAAACCGCCACATGGAAACGGGCCGTCGGTGCGGAACGGTATCCCGTTTCCAGATCCCACTCCGCCTCCTGCCAGTCATAGGCTTCACGACAGGTCACTTTGCTCACAAGGTCCTGCCCCGCCATGGAAGGGAGTTTTCCGGCCCGTGCCGCCAGGGAGTTCCGGTCGAGATCCACCGTCGAGATGATCCCCTGCTGAGCGCCGCAATCACGGATGTGCCGGGTCAGCGCCCGGGTATCCACCCCCTGGATCCCGACGATCCCGTGGTCCGCAAGATAGGCATGGAGGGAACCTTCCGACCGCCAGTTACTGGAAATCCGGCTTCCCTCCTTCACCACAAACCCTGCGGCATAAGGCCTGCCGGACTCCGTATCTTCGGGATTGACCCCGACATTTCCGATCAAGGGATAGGTCATGGTCACGATCTGTCCCTCGTAGGAAGGATCGGTCAGGATCTCCTGATAACCCATCATGGAGGTATTGAAAATAATCTCTCCGGCAGTCTCTCCTTCGGCCCCGAAGGATCTGCCCGCGAAAACCCTTCCATCCGCCAGGGCTAACATTGCCTTCTTCATCGCCGCCCCTTCATGAGAGGATCCGAGTAAACTACCTTCCCCCGTACCAGCGTACAGACCGCTTTGCCTTTCAGCTTCCGGCCCGCAAAGGGGGTGTTGAAACTGAGCGAACGGAATCGGGCCGCATCCACGGTAAAGAGAAGATCGGGATCGATCAGGGTGACATCCGCAGCCCTCCCTTCACTCAGGGAACCTCCCTGCAGTTTGAGAATCCGGGCCGGTGCGACGGACATTCGGTCTACAAGTTGCGCCGGAGTCAACCACCCCTCATGAACCAGTTGCAACAAGAGCGGGAGAGAGGTTTCCAGACCGACCATACCAAAGGCCGCCCGGTCGAATTCCACTTCCTTTTCGGCGATATTATGGGGGGCGTGATCGGACGCAACGGCATCGATCGTTCCGTCCGCCAGACCTGCGATCAGCGCCTGCCGGTCTTTCTCACGGCGCAACGGCGGATTAACCTTCAGGTTCGTATCATAACCGGTGAGCGACTCATGGGTAAGACTCAGATGATGCGGCGTTACTTCAGCCGTCACCTTAACCCCCCGCGACTTGGCCTCACGGATCCTTTTCACCGTTCCCTCTGCACTGACGTGAGCCACATGAAGGACGGCGCCGGTCAACTCCGCCAGCAGGATATCCCGTTCCACCATACTCTCTTCCGACGCAGAAGGGATCCCCCGAAGTCCGAGACGGGTCGAGACCGCCCCCTCGTGCATCACACCGTCGGTGCAGATCGTAAGGTCCTCCGCATGGGTAATCACGGGGAGACCGAATGTGCCGGCATACTCCATGGCACAGCGCATGACCCGACCGTTCATCACCGGCCGGCCATCATCACTGAGCGCCACAATTCCCATCTCCGCCATGTCACCGATCTCGGCAAGTTCTTCCCCGTCCGACCTTCGAGTGATCGCACCCACTGGATGGACGGAAACAGCGGCGGATCGGGCACGGGTCAGTATAAAATCGGTGACCGATCCATTATCGTTGACCGGGTCAGTATTCGGCATACAGGCCACGGCCGTGAACCCGCCTGCAGCGGCGGAGCGACAACCCGTTTCAATCGTTTCCTTGTATTCGTATCCCGGCTCCCGAAAGTGGACATGCATATCAATCAGTCCCGGCACCACCCACAACCCTTCCGCGTCGATCGCATGATTCCCGGCAAGATCTTTCCCGATTTGCAGGATGCGGCCTTTGTCGATGACAAGATCGCCTTTTCCGTCTCTCCCGTTTGCCGGGTCGATAATTCTTCCACCCTTGATGATCAGACTCACCGTTTCGCTCCGGAATAGAGATAGAGGGTTGCCATCCGGACGGCAACTCCGTTGGTTACCTGGTCGAGGATGATTGAATAGGGTCCGTCGGCCACATCGGGGGCGATCTCCACCCCCCGGTTGATCGGTCCCGGGTGCATGATAATGAGGTCTTTCTTCGCCCCCCGGAGGCGCTGCCGGGTCAGGCCGAAGAACCGGGCGTACTCCCGGTCCGAAGGAAACAGGCTCTTCTCCTGCCGCTCCTTTTGGATTCGAAGCATCATGATCACGTCCACCCCGCAAATCGCCTCATCAAGGCTTCGGCAGACCTCCACATCCATCGACTCGATCCCCACGGGAATCATGGTCCCCGGCCCGGCGATCCGGACGGAGGCCCCTAATTTACGTAGGGCCAGAATGTTGGAACGGGCAACACGGCTGTGGGTAATATCTCCGACAATGGCGATCGTGAGACCGTCGAACTTCTTCTTCCGTTCCCGAATCGAAAAAAGATCCAACAGGGCCTGCGTCGGGTGTTCGTGGGCTCCGTCACCGGCATTGATCACGGAACAGTCGAGCATCCGGGAGAGGAAATGGGCCGTCCCGGCCGCTCCGTGGCGTACGATCAGGATATCGGCGTTCATCGCTTCGATATTCCAGGCCGTATCCTTGAGGCTCTCTCCTTTCAGAATACTGCTGCTCGAAGCGGAGATATTGATTACATCGGCGGAGAGCCTTTTGCCGGCAAGCTCAAAGGAGGTCCGGGTACGGGTGGAGGGTTCCAGAAAAAGATTGACCACGGTCACCCCCCGCAGGGCGGGGACCTTTTTGATCTCCCGGAGAGAGACATCCTTGAAGGACTCGGCCGTATCAAGGAGGGTCTCAATCTCTTCCCGGCTCAGGTCCTCTATGCCCAGCAGATCCTTTCGTTTACCCCAGGCCATCAGCGCCGCCTCTTCGTGCCCGGCCGGAACCTGCCGTCCCGGCCCGGAAACCCTTGAACCTCGTCCTCTTCCCGTTGCATCATATTACTTTCCGAGTTCCCGGAGGATCACACCATCCTCCTCCCCGTCCTCGGAAAAACGGACACGGATCGTCTGCTCCAGGGAGGTGGGAATATACTGCCCCGTATAGTTTGCCCGAATCGGGAGTTCCCGGTGTCCCCGGTCCACAAGGACGGCCAACTGGATCTTCCGGGCCCGTCCCAGATCCATGATCCCGTCAAGCGCCGCCCGAATCGTCCTCCCGGTGAAGAGAACATCGTCCACCAGAATAATATTGTGATCCTCCAGCGGACCGGGAATTTCCGTCCGGATCAGCTCCGGTTGGTCGATCCGGGATCTCAGGTCATCCCGGTACAGGCTGATATCGAGGATCCCGACGGGAAGAACCACCCCTGTCGTTTCCCGGATTCTCACGGCGATTCTGCCGGCCAGATGAGCGCCGCGGCTTCGGATCCCGACAAGTGTCACATCGGTGAGATCCGGGTTTTCCCGGACGATCCGTGCCGCCAGGTCCCGGATTAATTCGGCCATCCCCGCAGCATCGATGACCCGGGTTTCCGCCTGTTGATGTTTCCGTGAACCGGACATGGTCACAAACCATAAAAAAGGCCTCTTGCCCGATCAGCAAGAAGGCCGTAAATCCCCAACATCAAAGGAGTGCCTGAAAAGTACCCGCATATCCGCTCCTGAAACTAAATCTTGAGAATTGTAGCACAACAGAAGGCGTTGTCAAGAAAATAAAGGGACAAAACAAGAGCGGGACTTCCAGCGGAAGAGATCACGGCGAAAAATCCATCGGGGCCCCCTCAACGGAGGATCTTTCCGATACGGCCGAGACGGGGCCGCTTCGTCTCACGGTCCCAGGACCAGTAGATGATGAGGGCCTTGCCCAGGATCTCATCCTGTTTTACAAATCCCCAGAAGCGGCTGTCGTAGCTGCCGTCGCGGTTGTCCCCCATCATGAAATAGGAATGGGGCGGCACGGTAACGGGACCGAAGTTGTCCCGGTTGCCGGGGATAATTCTGCTGTTACGGTGTCGGTGTGCCACGTAAGGGTCCGGCAGCGGCTTCCCGTTGATATAAACGATCTTGTTGCGGACCTCAATGGTATCCCCCGGCACCCCGATCAACCGTTTGATAAAGTCCCGGCTTTCATCTCTTGGATACTTGAAAACAACAATATCCCCCCGTTGCGGTTTGCGTACCGGAAGGACGGAAATATCCGTAAAGGGAATATGGGTCCCGTAGATAAACTTGTTCACCAGAATATGATCGCCGATTTGCAGGGTTTCCAGCATGGACCCCGACGGGATCTTGAAAGCCTGAACGACAAAGGTCCGGATAAAGAGAGCCAGCACCACGGCAATAAGAATGGCCTCGATATTCTCACGCCAGAAGGATTTCGGCCGTACGTTCTTCTCTGCAACTTTTCTTTTCGACATGATTTCCTTCCTGTTTGAATAGGATTTCAACAAGCAAGCGGATTTATCATACGACTCCCATACAAGAAAAACAAGACGAAACCGGCGAACACAGCTATCCGTCCTTCTCCATTCTCAGAACGGACATGAAGGCCTCCTGGGGGATCTCCACCTTCCCCACGCTCTTCATCCGCTTCTTGCCTTCTTTCTGTTTTTCCAGGAGCTTCCGCTTGCGGGAGATGTCCCCGCCGTAACACTTGGCGGTCACATTCTTCCGGAGGGCCTTGATCGTTTCCCGGGCAATCACCTTGTTGCCGACGGCCGCCTGAATCACGACTTCATATAACTGGCGGTGAATAATTCGTTTCAGTTTCAGGGCCAGGTTCCGCCCGCGGTAGTAGGCCCGCTCCGTATGCACAATGACCGAAAGGGCGTCAACAAGTTCTCCGTTTATGAGGATGTCGAGACGGACCATCTTCGCCTCCCGATAACCGGAAAACTCGTAATCAAAAGAAGCATACCCGCGGGTCGCCGATTTCAGCCGGTCATAGAAATCGACGACGATCTCGTTGAGGGGCAACTCATATTGAATCGAGGCCCGGTGTGTACCGTGATATTCAATCCCCTTCTGGGTCCCCCGCCGTTCCTGGGCCAATGTGATGACGGCCCCCACATACTCCTTCGGCACCATAATCGTTGACAGAATCACCGGCTCCATGATCTTTTCAATCTTCTGAACGGGCGGAAGCTTCGAGGGATTTTCAATCAACAGCTCTTCTCCCGTGACCTCAATCACCCGGTAGATCACCGTGGGGGAGGTGGTAATCAGGGGGATCTCGAACTCCCGTTCCAGCCGCTCCTGAACGATCTCCATATGGAGAAGCCCCAAGAACCCGCAGCGGAACCCAAACCCCAGCGCGTTGGATGTCTCCGGATCATAGGAAAAGGAGGAGTCATTCAACTGCAGTTTGTCCATGGCATCGTTCAGCAATCGGTAATCCTTGCTATCGACCGGGTAGAGTCCGGCGAAGACCATCGGCTTCACCTGCTGGAAACCGGGGAGGGGCAGGGACGCCTGCCGTGCGGCATCGGTCACGGTATCCCCCACCTGGGTGTCCCGGACGTTCTTGATTCCGGCCATGAAGAAGCCGACATCTCCCACGGAGAGTTTTTTCATCGGCGTCGGACGGGGAGTGAAGACGCCCACCTGCTGCACCTCATACTCTTTGCCGGTGGCCATCATCCGGATCCGCATTCCCGGTGTGATCGAACCATCAATGATCCGGATCAGAGAGACCGTCCCGAGGTAGGGATCAAACCAGGAGTCAAAGAGGAGCGCTTTCAGGGGAGCCGCCGGATCTCCCGTGGGGGGCGGCACGTAATGAATGATCGCCTCCAGGACCTCGCCGATCCCCTGCCCGGTCTTGGCACTCACCGGGATGGACTGGGAGGCATCCAGTCCGATTACTTCCTCGATCTCCGCTTTGGTTCTCTCGATATCTGCACTGGGCAGATCGATTTTGTTCAGCACGGGGACCAATTCGAGATCGTGATCCAGGGCCAGGTAGACATTCCCCACCGTCTGGGCTTCGACCCCCTGGGCGGCATCCACAACTAAAAGCGCCCCCTCGCAGGCCGTCAGGCTTCGGGAGACCTCGTAGTTGAAATCGACATGCCCCGGAGTATCAATCAGGTTCAGACAATACTCCCGACCATCCTGCGCGCAATAGAGAAGACGGACCGTCTGTGCCTTGATGGTAATCCCCCGTTCACGCTCGATCTCCATCTGATCGAGGAACTGGTCTTTTTTCTCCCGGTCGCTCAAGGCCCCCGTAGCCTCCAGGATCCTGTCGGCCAGGGTCGATTTACCATGATCGATGTGGGCAATAATGGAAAAATTTCGAATCCGTTCAACCGCCGGCATGGTCGGGTCTGCTTTCCAAGGTCCACTGCATGAGAATCTGCTGAATTTGGAATAATAGGACAAGCATCCGTTCTTTGTCAAAAGAAATCGGATTCCGGTTCCGATCCGGAAAGATTGAAAGGATCAGGAGGCGGGAAGCGTCAGGGAAGGGAGGGCGACTTCCTGCCCTGCGGTCGGAGCTTCGTCCAGGACAGGAAGAACAACATGGAAGGTGACCCCTCCCCCGGGCCGGTTTTCAGCCCGAATCCGTCCGGCATGACCGTCAATGATCTCCTTGCAGATGGAAAGTCCCAGACCGGATCC
Organism: Deltaproteobacteria bacterium; assembly: GCA_013151235.1. NCBI lineage: Bacteria > Pseudomonadati > Myxococcota > Myxococcia > Deltaproteobacteria bacterium. Next base: position 101,541 of record JAADIO010000033.1, read on the forward strand.
GGTCACTTCATAGATTTCACCTTCGTGAAGCTGTGCATACTTTTCAAAAATATCTTCCAGATGCTCTTTTGGAATCCCGGGACCCGAATCCGATATCGCAACGGTCCATGCGGGAGGTTCCTCCGAATAAGATGCTTCGATCTTAATCTTCCCCCTGTCGGGAGTAAACTTGACTGCATTGCTCAACAGGTTGCTGATTACCTGAATCAGACGTCTTTTGTCACCCCGGAGAGAGATCTGTGACGGGACATTTTCTATGGAGATCTCAATATTCTTCTTCCGGCAGGCTCCCGAATAGACGGAGACGGAATGATCAATGATCTTCCGCAGATCGATGGGAAGAAAACGGTACTCCATCCGGCCCGATTCGATCCTGGAAAGGTCAAGGTAGTCGCTGATCAGATCGGAAAGACGCTGACTCTCATGAACGATCGTCTGCAGAAACTCGTTCCGGGTCTCTTCCGGTTCATCCTTGTACCGGAGGAGGAGATCAGCATAGGAGAGAATCGAGGTCAAAGGAGTCCGCAGGTCATGGGCCACGATTTCAAGAAACTTCGTCTTCCGAAGGTCCTCTTCCCGGAGCTTCTCATTCGCTTTTTGCAACTGGCCCGCCTGTTTCTCCAGGATAAACATCATGTCGTTGAAACTTTCCCCGAGCCGCTGCACCGGATCCCGGTGAGCAATCCGATAAATCTCGCATGCCTCACAGCCACAGTTATCCATCGTTTCCGGGAAGCGGCTGCAACAGTAGTCCCGGCCGAAATGCCAGCATCTCAGATGCGGCGACAGATAAGCCGGGCAGGCATGAAGGGCGCAATCCTTGATCTCCCAGCAGTTAATCAGATCGGGATTATCATACCGGACGGAGAGATCCCCGCCGGGCCGAACCTGGTCGATCAGACGGACGATCTCCCCATGTGCCTCCTCCAGCCGCATCTCTGCGATCATGATCCGGTCCCGTTCTTCCCGGAGTGCCCGATAGCTCTGCTTCACCCGTCCGTAATAGCAGATCAGGGTTCCCACAATCACCAGGACCACGGAATTCACGGCGCCGCTGACGGGCGAGATTACCTTCCAGAGAGTGCGATCCCCCATAAAAAGGAGCAGAGGCTGTATTAGATGCCCGAAAGATCGTGAAAGGGAAAAAACGGCGATCGCCAGGGAAACCCAGTAAAGATAGGCAAAAAGGGGATGATCCGGATGCTTTCGGGTCAACTTTTTCGAAGCGGATACGCAGGCAACCGCTATAATCAGAGAAAGGAGAGAACCGATAACATCGGTAACATAGATAGGCCACATGGGGAGAGTAAAATTCACGACAACTCCCCGTCATTATGGAGCATGAAACGGATTCCATAGAGAAGGCACAACAGCGCCGACAGAAAAAGAACATGATCGAAGCGACCGAAATAATAAAGAAGGGCCGGTAAGGAATGAACCTGAAAGCCGACGGCAAGGTTGTGTTCCAGCCCGGTAAACGCATAGGGGGACAAATATTCCCGGTAGACATGTACGTAAAAAGTCTGCACATTCCAGACGGCAAAGAGAAATGCGGACAGGAAGATCCAGGACCAGCCGGAATGGACGGAAGTCCTTCCCTGGTAAAGACGGAGACAGAGATAAATGAGAGATGCAAAAAAGATCAAATGGGCAATCAGGTGGGAGGTCAACCCCTCCCAGTTGCCGTGTACCTGTGTTGCTTCGGCCGATCCGGAGAGACAGAGAAAGAAGAGAACGGAGAAAGCAATTTTCCAATCAAGGTTTTTCATCATGATATGCCGTTTCCACAAGAAGCATATCGTCAGAAACCTGCAAGACCTTTACCGAAAAAATCAGGGGAAGTGACTTTTGAGGATGCGGGAGCAAAACTTTGAGATAATTGTTCGTCAGAAAGACCGGAGCACTCTTCCGGGATATTGCCGTTCCGGTGGCCACTGCCTGCAGGGTCCGGCCGACCATCCGTTCACGGAAACGTCGGTTCTTCGCACATCCCAGCTCACGGAGAAACTGGCAGCGTTCCTTTTTTACATCGCCGGGCACCCCCCCGTTCAGGTCCGCGGCAACAGTCCCCGACCGAACGGAATAGGGAAAAACATGAAAATGAGTTAGCGGCAGGGTCTCAAGAAATTGAAAGGACCGCTCGAAGGAGGCATCATCCTCCCCCGGAAAACCGGCGATCAAGTCGGTGCCGATGGCCATTGCCGGATCCCGTTCCCGGAGGCGCAAAACGAGATCTGCATATCGTTCCGTCCGGTAGGGCCGTTTCATTCGCGCCAGAATGGCGTCATCGCCGCATTGCAGGGGAATATGGAGGTGATTGCAGACCTTCTCCTCCCCCGTAACCAGATCGATCAGCGCGTCATCAACCTCCATCGGCTCCAGAGAAGAGAGGCGAATCCGGAAATCCCCCGGAATGCGGATCAACCGTGCCAGGAGTTTTGACAAACCACCCGGTTCCCGCCGGTCCACTCCGTAGGCCCCTAAATGAATGCCGGAAAGGACGATCTCCGGGTATCCGTTTTGCACAAAGGTCTCCACCTGGCGGATGACCTGCTCCGGGTCCTCACTTCGATACCGGCCCCGGGCGTAAGGAACAATGCAGTAGGAGCAGAAGGCTTCGCAACCGTCCTGAATCTTTACGAAGGCCCGCGACCGGTTTCCGAAACGTTCCAGGAGGGCCGATGGACGCGGAACGGAAACCTTTTCTTCCCGTTCCGCCCGGAGGGAAGCATCAATGAGAATCTCCGAAAGCCCCCCATTCCGCCCCTTCCCCACAACCCGGTCGATGCCGGGAACGGCCTTGATCGCCTCCGGATCGGTCTCGGCATAACAGCCGGTCACCACAATCCGGGCACCGGGATTCTCCCGGACAAGACGCCGAATCACCCGTCGGCATTCGGCGTCGGTGCGTGCCGTCACCGTACAGGTATTCAGGATACACAGATCGGCTTTTTCACCCTCCGATGCGGGGCAATACCCTTCTCTTTCGAGGTTTTCCGCAAGCTGTGCCGACTCGATCTGATTGACCTTGCAGCCAAGGGTTTTTATGAGATAACGCATGTTATTGACCAATTTTCACTTCAAGTAATTCATTATCCTCAACCAAGATGAAGTCGTAAAAAGTCGTTTTCCGGATTCCGTTCATGGTTCGACAGGCTCACCACGAACGGAATATCAATCACTTACACCGTTCGCTCGCCCTGAGCACGCCTGTCCTGAGCCGGTCGAAGGGTCGAAGGGCTTTGTGACTTTTTACGAGACCATCAACCAATACGGCTGTCGACACAAAAAACCTGTCCCGTAACCCCCTCCAATCGTACCAGGTTCCCGACAAAAAGGAAAACCTCCCGGGGATCACAGAACCGGTGCAGACAGCTCTCCCGCAATGCCCTCGCACGAACCTGATCGGGGAGCCGCTTTGTCATGTCGGTCTCCATGAAACCGGGGCTGACGGCGTTCACCCGGATATTCATCGGTCCTAATTCACGGGCCGCAGCGCGGGTCAGGCCGACCAATCCCGCCTTGGCGGCTGCATAATTCGCCTGACCGGTGCTCCCCCGCACCCCGGCAATGGAGACGATATTCACGATCCGGCCACCCCCCTGCTTTTCCATGACCGGCGTCACCCGGCGGATCAGGCGGAAGGGGGCGGAAAGGCAGGTTTCCATCACCGACGACCAGGCCCCCTCGGAGAGTGAGACCAACGGTCCGTCATGGATTTCTCCGGCATTGTTGATCAGGACATGCAGGCCGCCCCAGATATCGAGAACCCGGTCGACCATTCGTGCTGCACTTTCCGGCACCGAAAGATCGGCCGCCACGGAAACAGCTTTCCCGCCATTCTCCCGGATCCGGCGGACCGTCTCCTCCGCTGCATCACGATCCGACCGGAAATGAACCGCCACGCGATATCCGGAACGGGCGAAACCGATGGACAGAGTACGACCCAGTCCACGGGAACCGCCGGTAACCAGAACGACTTCCTTTTCTTCCCCTGCCGTCATCCGATCCTCACGCTCCCCTCCCGACCCGGTCAAGCGCTTTCTGCAGGGAGGAGACCACCCATGCCATTTCCTCCGGGGTGTGGGTCGCCATCACCGAAAAGCGGAGCCTCGACCTCCCTTCGGGAACGGTCGGAGGACGAATGGCCGGCGCAAAAATCCCCCGATCGAAAAGATCTCCGGCCACCCGAACCGCCTTTTCCGCCGGTCCGAGGATCACGGGAAAGATCGGCGTCTCCCGCGATACGGAGGAAAAACCTATCGATTCAAGCCCTTCCGCCAGAAACTCAATGTTCCGCCTGAGCCTCGCCCGAAGCTTTTCTCCCTCTTCTCCCTGAACGAGGGCAAGAGCCGCCGAGGAGGCCGCCAGGACCGCGGGGGGCAGGGCCGTGGAATAGATCAGCGGACGGGCCCTGTTGATCAGCATTTTGATCAGGTCCCTGCTTCCGGCAACGTAGGCGCCGAAGGAACCGAAGGCCTTGCCGAGTGTCCCCATACGGAGGGTAATGCCGCTCTCCAGATCGAAATAATCGACCGCTCCCCTCCCCTTCTTCCCCAACCAACCCGTGGCATGGGCCTCATCAAGATAGATGTGGGCATCATACCGTCCGGCGAGTTTCTCGATCGCGGGAAGCGGAGCAATATCGCCATCCATACTGAAGACACTCTCTGTGGCAATCCATCGAGCCCCACCACAAGTATTTGCTTTAAGTTTATTCTCCAACTCTTTGATATGTATATGTTTATACACAACGATACCGGATCGTGAAAGACGACACCCGTCGATGATAGAGGCATGATTCAGCGCATCGCTGAAGATCCGACCCCCCTCCCGGGTAAGAGCGGAGAGTACACCGGTATTTGCCGCATAACCGGAATTAAAGAGAAGGACCGCCTCACATCCCAAAAAGTCGGCGATCTCTTCCTCTAATTTCGCATGGAGCCGGGAGGTACCGGAAAGAAGACGCGAGGAACCACTGCCGGTCCCCCATTCGGCAATAGCCTCAGACGCTGCGGCTTTCAACACAGGATGCCCGGCCAGTCCCAGGTAATCATTGGAGGCGAGACAGATCAGGTCCCTCCCCCCGATCCGGATGCGGGAACCCTGGGGAGAATCGACCCTCTGCAGCCTTCGATAAAGCCCCTCGGTCTTCAACCAGGCAAGCGATTCTTTAAACACCGGGAACCTCCGTAATCAAACAGGGGACCGATTCCAGCTCCGTCACGATCGCCTTGATGGAAGCCGAGTCCTCAACAAAAAAAACCCGGCCGCCGAAAGTCTCCCCTTTTTCCTTAATTCGGGTGAGTCGAACATAGCCGACAGACCGGGAGGCGACATAACCCGTAGTGTAGTCAGGATCATCGGAACAGCAAAGCTCAGCCACTATGCCGGGGGCGGCGGCCACCTTGGAGGCCAGGACCGACGCTTCCATGACCCGGGGATGATAGATTTTCAGATTCCGCAACAGTCTTTCCAGATCATCCCTCGCCTTTTCCGTCAAGTCCATCCGGGTCACCCGGACCCCCCGTTCCCGGTCCGGTTCCAGACGGCGGCCGTTTCCGGCATGCATCAACATTGCCCCCCGCATGTTTCCGCCCGAAGGTGCGGCTCCCCGAGTAAGCTCATAAAAGGCCTGACTCACGGCTTCATGCGACACACCGCACTTACGGAGCAAACCGGAAACATTCATCGCCGCCTCCCGGGGGCCTTGATGTTTCAGGGTCCGTACAGGAAGCAGTGGAATCTTCCGGATTGATGATCGTTTGAGACGGTCCGCACCGAAGACAATGGAGGTCGGCTCTCCTCCCTTGTGCAACAGCGCACGCTCCGCCATCTTTGCCAACACCTGCGGAATGACTTCCCTTGCTACGATCCGTTCAGCGCCACAGAGATGCTCTTCCCCGATGGAAGCGTGCATCCGGAGGCTGAAGAGTTCTTCTCTACGCTTCATTATTCTCCCCCCTTCCCCGCCGCCGGACCTCCGGCAACCCGGAGCCCATGGGACGCAACCAGGACCCGGTCCTTTTCAGGCGCCGTCCCGGGCGTGGTCAGGTAATCCCCGGTCAGGAGTCCATCAATCCCGGCATCGAGCAATCTCCCCTGCTCTTTTCCGAGCTGGATTTCCCGTCCCGCACAGGCACGGATTTCGACTCCGGGATGGATCAGGCGGAAGAGGGCAACGGTTTTCAGGATCTCCTCCCGCCCCATCGACTGCACGTCGGCCAGGGGGGTGCCGGGGATGGGATGGAGAAAATTAAGGGGGATGGAATCAACCTTCAGGTCCCGGAGGGTCAGGGCCATCTCCATCCGCTGTGCCATCGTCTCTCCCATGCCGAGGATCCCGCCGCAGCAGACCTCAAGACCCGCAGCCTTGGCATTCCGGACCGTCTTCAAACGGCGGTCGAAGGAGTGGGTCGTGCAAACAGCTGCATAAAAGCTGCGGGCCGTCTCGATGTTGTGATGATACCGGAGCAGACCGGCCTCCTTCAATGCCTTCAGTTCCGGGAGGTCCAGCGTCCCCAGTGAGGCACAGGGACGGATCCGCCCCGCCGCCCGCATCTTCCGGAGCATGGCCTCGATCTTGCTCAGGTCCTCTCTCGTTGCCCTCCGACCACTGGTGACGATACAAAACAAATGCACCCCGTCACCTGCGGAACGATCGGCCCCTTCGAGGATTTGTTCTTCCGGAATCAGGGGATAGGTTGAAACCCCGGTTTTGTGATGAGCCGACTGTGCACAAAAGCGGCAATCCTCACCGCAGCGGCCCGACTTGGCATTGATGATGGCACAAAGGCTCACCGCATCCCCCCGGAACCGTTCCCGAACCCGGCAGGCCGCCGCCATCAGCTCGGGAAGATCCACCTGCACGAGGGCATTTGCCTCTTCCCAATTCAGGGAACCCCCCTCCTCGGCCTGTTGTATGAGTGTTCTGTATTTTTTCTGCATCAGGGTTTTCTCCGCTTCGATGGAATGAGGGAAGTGTATGACCTCTCCCACCGCTTGTCAATACGGAAGGAAAGCCGCTTGACAGAAATGGAAGGTACGGTAAACTGTGAACCAATCCTTTCACACGACCGGGAAGGACGCAAGCAGACGGACTTTTCAGGAAGCCGCCGAACCGAACCATTTCCAAAGGAGGCAACATGTCCATCACACTACCGGAACTACCCTATGCAAAAGATGCCCTGGAACCCCATATCAGTGCAAGGACCCTGGAGTTCCACTACGGAAAACACCACAATGCCTATGTGACGAATGCAAATAAGCTACTGGAAGGAACGGAGCTGGCCTCGGCATCCATCAAGGAGATCCTGCAGAAAACGGCCGGGGACAACTCCAAGGCAGGGATCTTCAACAATGTCGCCCAGGTCTTCAATCACTCCTTCTACTGGCAGTGCATGAAACCGGGCGGCGGCGGGACTCCCTCAGGCCCGATCGCGGACAGGATCCATGCCGCCTTTGGCAGCACCGAAAAATTCGTCGAGGAATTCAAAACCGCCGGGGCCACGCAGTTCGGCAGCGGCTGGGCCTGGCTGGTACTGAAAGAAGGGGAGCTTGCCGTCATTAAGACAGCCAATGCCGACACCCCCATTGCACACGGCATCACGCCCCTTCTGACGGTCGACGTCTGGGAACATGCCTATTATCTCGACTACCAGAACCGCAGGCCCGACTACCTGAGTACTTTTGTGGACAA